>JASFIT010000085.1:0-12984 GCA_050122535.1 Desulfobacteraceae bacterium
AATGGCCGAGTCGCCAGCCACATCCAACCCACACTCCTTTAGCGCCCGAGCGAATGCCTTGGCATTGTTGATCACCTTTCGTTGGTATTCGTCTTTGAAATGGTTCATTTCCAAAGCAGCAACCAGGAGTCCAACCAGGGTCCCCAGGTGGTGGTTTGATACTGAGCCCGGAAATGCCCTTCGGTATATGGCCTCCCAGAGCGCATAACGCTCTTCGTGCTCCTGAAAATCACTGCCGACCACACCGCGCTGGGTGCCGAAGTAGGTCTTGTGTGTTGATCCGGTGACCAGGTCGGCCCCCTCGGTAAAGGGCTCCTGGAAGTGGGGGCCGATGAGCCCGAGCACGTGGGCCATGTCGTACATCACCACCGCGTTGATCTCCTGAGCGTCAAGGAATTGCCGAATCTGTGTGACAGGCTCCTTGTGCAAAACCATGCTCTTGCCAAAGATGATGAGCTCTGGCCGGTATTCATCGATCACTTCCAGCGTGGCCGCCACATCGATCTTGTAAGGGTTGTCAATCAGCACGGGGAAGTTTGCCACGGCCGGGCGCTCGGTGCGCGGGTCGTGGGCGACATAGTCCTTCAGCGCGCCCATAGGCTGGGCGCTCAGGTGACCCCCCTTCCCAATATGGTTGGTGATTGCACGGCGAATTCGCCGCGGCTCTGACTTGCGGTCAGCCCGATTGATATAGTCCACCATGGCACTAAAAACGGCCGCGTTAGCCATCTGCCCGCTGATGAGGCGTATCTCCACATTCTCGCAGCCGAGGAATTTTTGCATTTCCAGTTCAAGCATCCGCTCCACCTCGTGGATGAATTCGGTCCCCTGATAATAGTAGATGTCCGATTCGTAGAAGGCCTTGAGCTTCCTGTGTTCTGCGTATCTGAAGGAGGGATCCATAATTGATGCAAGCCTTGCCATGGGGGAGGCGGTCATCTCCGAAGGAATAAGGTTGATGCACTCCCGCTGTCGCCAAACTGTGTTCTCCACGGTCTTTTCTAGCAGTCTGCGAACCTTGTCCGGTGCATCGCCGGCTGGGAGTTCTTCAGCCGGCAACTCGTAATCAAAGACGATTGGGCGCGCGTATGGCGGGGCATCACTTCGCATGTGGAACGGCACCACCATAGCATCAACCGCCTTGCCGCGAATCTCTATGGTGAGTTTTTCCTCTTCGATAATGTCACTGTCGATGTATCCCAGGCAGATGGAGCGCAATCCATGTCTGTTGGTCTGGGCTGACTCAAGCCCTTCGCCCTCAACTTCCCACATGGGGACCATTGTCCCGCTGCTGACGTACCCGACGTGCTTGTCGCCTTTGAACACCTTGGCCCCCTCACGGGCGATACCTCGCCCTGCGACGGCGATCGGTTTAATCATACGCGGCAGGTCATGGATAAGAGAGTAATCGCGCGAGACGATTCTCCTGAACGCCTCCTGCTGCCTAGCCAGCTCCGCACGACCGATGAACTGCCCTTTCAGTGGAGAGAAACTCACGGCAAATTTCGCAAGTGGGCAGGCAAACATGGGGATTTCCTTCCCTTCCGGGTCTTCACCCAACTCGTGCCCATAGAGAGGCAAAAAGGCTTCCAGCCGGAGCGTATCCCGTGCGCCGAGGCCGATGGGTGTCGCCCCCTTGGCTACAATCAGGTCCCACAGCCTCAGGCCCTCCTCTCGGCTGGCGAAGAGCTCAAAACACAACGGCTCACCCGTGTAGCCGGTGCGGGCCACTTTCACCTTAACGCTTGAGATGGAGACGATGCTTACGGCATTTCGCATCGGCTCTGGGAGCGGACCCACCTCGATGATCTCTTCCAGCAGATCGCGCGACTTCGGCCCCTGCAGCGCAAGCATGGCGATCTCTTCTGTGTGGTCCACCAGCTCAACGTTGTCGAAGTCCTCTAGAACCGACTGGAGGTGATTCCAGTCCTTCTCCCGATTTGCGGCGTTGACCACCAACAAATATTCCTCTTTCACAAAGCGATACAGATACGCATCGTCCACAGCCCCGCCCGTTTGGTTGGGGATGAGTGTGTACTGAGCCCCCGTCGTTATTATGTCTAGGGCTTCAGCGTTGTTGCTCAAGACGTGCTGAAGAAATTTCAGTGCCCCTGCACCCCGCACGATGAAACGGCCCATGTGGGAGACGTCAAAAAGGCCTGCCCCCTTGCGGGTGGCAAGGTGCTCCTCCACGATGCCTGTGGGGTAGAAAACGGGCATCTCCCAGCCACTGAATTCAACCATCTTAGCGCCCAGGGCAACGTGCCGTTCAAAGAAAGTGGTTCGTTTAAGTTGGCTCATCGATCATCTCCGTTTCTTCTTTTCACCCCAGAGGGTAAAGCTCATAACCTGCTGCCGCCGCAACCGCTCCGCCGAACAAGCGGATAATGAGTCGTTTGAATCCAAAAGCTGTGTGCAGACGGATGGGACCTTCTCAGCCCAAGACCCTTTCAGCCCGGATGCTCACCAATCAGGCGCTCTCCTGACGCCACTTGGGCAAGAAGTATCTCGAACAGTCCCAGAGGTTATACATTAAGATATCAAAGGCTTACACTATCGAGGGCTGGATTAGAGAACCCTCCTGTACAGAAGCAAGTGAGCAAATCAAAATGACTTTAACAGGAGGTGGTATCATAAAAAGCACTGAATCCTATCAGCCCCAAGGACTTTCGTCAACTTCCCTACCCATCTTCAAACACTTTGACTCGACATTTTGTAGAAATTAGAATGTGGCATTTGCATTTATACGTGGTACGTGATAGGTTTTCAGATCTTTTAGCTGAAATTTTTAGAAATGCTGAGCATTAATTAGCAAAAGGAGAAATGGCCGTGAAAGAAATCAGTGAATTAAATTTACCCGATGATGTTCGCTATGCAGAAGATCATGAATGGGCCCGGCTTAAGGGCGATAAGGTAACGGTTGGGCTTGACGACTATGCCCAGGATCAGCTCTCAGACATTGTTTTTGTTGAACTTCCCCAGGTGGGTGATGCCTTTAAAAAGGGGGAGGAATTCGCAACCGTGGAATCAGTAAAGGCTGTTTGCGAATGTTATATGCCGGTGGGCGGAGAAATTGTTGATGTCAACACGGACCTTGAAGAATCACCTCAGCTGATAAACAAAAGCCCATACAAAGATGGATGGATGGTTGTGATCAATCCCAATGATCCATCTGAAATGGAGACGCTCATGACCAGTGCCGCCTGCCTGGAAAAGCTGAAAGGAGAAGAGTAAATGCTTTACTTACCCCATACCCGTGAAGATATTGCTTCAATGCTTCAGGCTGTGGGAGTTGACGACCTTGACGGCCTTTTTTCCACAGTCCCTGAAGATTGCCGTTGCAAGGGCGACCTCAACCTGCCAGAGGCGATGACCGAATGGGAAGTGAACGCGCATATGCAGGCTCTTTCCGACAGCATGGCCGTCTCCCCGGAATACAAAGTGTTCATGGGAGCAGGGAGTTATGAACATTTTATTCCTGCTTCGGTAATTCATCTTCTAAGTCGCTCAGAGTTTGTAACCTCTTATACCCCTTACCAGCCCGAAATGAGCCAGGGAACGCTTCAAGCGATCTATGAGTATCAGACGCTTGCCGCCCAGCTCCTGGGCATGGAAGTTGCGACTGCATCACATTACGACGGTGCTACGGCCCTGGCCGAATCACTGCTTATGGCCATCCGTGTGACCAAACGAAGCAGAGTCGCCGTTTCAAGCCTTATTCATCCTTTATATCGCCGGGTGGTTCAAACCTATTTTGAACCCACCGGTTATGAGGTTGTGGAACTTGGCTATCTCAAGAGCGGTGCGACCGATCTTACTGGATTTGATGAAATGGAGGATCTTGCAGCCGTTGCGGTGCAGTCACCCAATTTTTTCGGATGCATTGAGGATTTACAGGCCATTGGGGAAAGGGCTCATGACAAAGAGGCCCTTTTTATCGCTTCATTTACGGAACCCCTTTCTTACGGGCTTCTAAAAAATCCCGGAAGTCAGGGCGCCGACGTTGTATGCGGGGAAGGTCAGAGCCTCGGTATTCCCCGTTCGTTCGGCGGACCGCAGCTCGGGATACTCGCAAGCCGCAAGACTTACATGCGCAGCTTGCCCGGTCGTCTGGTTGGCCAAACCAAAGACCTGGATGGGAAACGAGGCTTTGTTCTGACGCTCGCTACCAGGGAGCAGCATATTCGCCGAGAAAAAGCGACTTCCAACATTTGCACCAACAATAGCCTCTGTGCTCTGGCGGCCGCAACGTATATGGCCTCTCTTGGGGGTACCGGCATACGGGAACTGGCCCGTCTCAACCATGACAAGGCCGAATATCTCAAAAATGAGCTGAAAAAGGCGGGATTTACCATTAGCTTTGATAGCCCCACATTCAATGAATTCGTTGTGGAATTTCCCAAAGGCTTTGAGGCCAATTACGGATGCCTTCTGGAGAAAAAGATAATAGCAGGCCTTTCCCTGGCTCCTTACTACCCTGAACTTGTCAACCATTACCTTTTGTGTGTAACGGAAACCAGGTCCAAGGAGGACATGGATAGCCTGGTCAGGGAGGTTAAATCATGAGAGAATCTCTAGGGACCACGGGTCTGATACTTAATGAGCCGCTGCTTTGGGAAAAAGGGAGAAAGGGGAGATGCGGATTTTCCCTTCCCCGCCGCGACGTTGAATCCTCCCCTCTGTCCCCTGAACTTACGGGCGAGGGCCCTGACTTCCCGGATTTGAGTGAGGTGGACGTGGTACGCCATTACACACGACTCTCCCAATGGAATTTCGCTGTGGATACAGGGATGTACCCATTAGGGTCATGCACCATGAAGTACAGTCCAAAGAGCAACGAAAGACAAGCAAGCCTTCCAGGATTTAGCGGGTCTCATCCTCTGCTTCCAGCCAGTCTGTCCCAGGGGGTGCTCAGGCTGATGTTTGAACTGGAGCAATATCTTGCGGAAATCACCGGTATGGATGCCACCACCCTTCAGCCTGCTGCAGGGGCCCACGGAGAGCTAACCGGCATGCTTCTTATTCACGCCTACCACAAAAGTAAGGGGGTGTTGCGTTCAAAGATCATTGTCCCGGATACGGCACACGGGACAAACCCTGCCAGTGCGGCCCTCTGCGGTTATCGTCCCGTACCTGTAAGATCCAATGAACAGGGCATCCTACCCGCGGAGGCCATCCTTGATGTGATGGACGAAGAGACAGCCGGGATCATGGTAACCAACCCGAACACACTGGGGCTTTTTGAGGAAAATATCCAGGAAATAGCCGAAATCGTCCATGCCAAGGGCGGGCTGGTCTATTGTGACGGCGCAAACTTGAATGCTGTCATGGGCATCGTGCAAATGGGTAAAACCGGGGTTGACATAATACACCTGAACCTCCACAAGACCTTTTCCACCCCTCACGGTGGAGGCGGGCCCGGTTCAGGTCCTGTCTGTGTCAAAAAGCATCTTGAGCCTTTTCTGCCTGTACCCCGCGTGGTGGTAGAAAACGGAAAATATGCCCTTTCGGAAAATTATCCCCAATCTGTAGGCAAACTGCAGGCCTTTCATGGAAATGTGGGTGTCATCATAAAGGCCTACAGTTATATTCGTAGCATGGGGCCAAAGAATCTAAAAAAGGCAAGCCAGCTTGCTGTTTTAAACGCAAATTATATCAAAGAAATGTTAAGGGGCACGTTGGATCTTCCCTACGATAGACCTTGTATGCATGAATGCGTTTTTTCCGACAAACATCAACGGCCTGCCAAAGTATTAACTCTGGATATGGCCAAGCGGCTTATGGATTATGGATTTCATCCGCCCACTGTTTATTTTCCGCTGGTCGTACAAGGTGCAATCATGATCGAACCCACGGAGACAGAGTCCAAAGAGGATCTCGATCAGTTTATAGAAGCATTCAAAGCCATTGTAAATGAGGCTAAAGAAAACCCAGACTTGTTACATGAAGCACCCAAAAACTGCAAAGTAAAGAGGCTAGATGAGGTAACAGCGGCGCGGAAGCCATGCCTTGCGGGATGACATACTGGAATTGATGGGCCCAAAATCTTTATCTGGAAAACCATCACATGACCGATAATCAACCCCTGGAAATTGTGATCATTGGGCTTGGGGCAAGTGGGCTTTATGCCTCAAAGAGCGCCCTTAGCTATAACCGCAAATGCCATGTAACCATTATTGAGAAGCGGGACTTCGATCAGTTCTCCCCCTGCGGCCTTCCCTTTGTCATCGAGGGGATGGTCAAGGACTTCGAGGCACTCATGTACGATGTCCCTGAAATAAAAAACAAGTTGACCAAAATTCTTCATCATGAGGCTGTCTCTATTGATAAGGCCAAAAAAATAGTGAAGGCTGTGGACCTTGCCACTTCAGATGAAAAGGAATTCAGATACGAATCCCTGATACTTGCAACCGGTGCATCGCCCATAAATCTGCCGATCCCTGGCGCAAGCAGTCTCTTGGGAAAGGGTGTCCATTTTGTATCGGACATAGAGAACAGCACCGCTCTGCTTAAGGCTGCAAAAGCATCGAAGAAGAAAAGTGCGGTCGTTGTAGGGGGAGGGGCCACAGGCCTGGAGGTGGCGGTGGGATTAAAGAAACTAGGACTTGATGTGGCCGTGACAAAGAGGACGCCGCCCCCGTTCCCCCGTAACCTGGACCCAGAAATGGGAAAAAATATCGTTGAGCACCTGGAAAAACTGGGAATAATTGTTCTCTTTGGTAAAGGCATTGATCGCATCAACGGCACTCAAAAGGTGGAATCAGTGGAAATCGCCGGTGAAACCATTGATTGTGATATATTCGTCATGGCCGTTGGGATGCGCGGGAACACCAAGTTGGCTGAGATAATAGGGGCAAGGACTGAAAACGGATTGGTCTTGGTGAACAACAGGATGGAAACATCCATTGAAAACGTCTATGCTGTTGGAGATCTTGTCCAAACCTATTCCCGCATAGATGAGACCCCTACCGTCATGCAGCTTGCCACATCAGCTTATCGGCAAGGGATGACAGCGGGAATAAATGCGGCTGGGGGTAACACCTCTTATCCTGGTGCCCTCAACACTTTCCTCACCTTTGTGGGTGGCTTGGAAATTGCGTCAACCGGATACACTTTGGAGACCGCAAAAAGTCTGGGCTATGATGCCAAGGCCATCTCCACCAAGCGAGAGATAAAACCCCATTACATGCCTGACACAAAAGAGATAAACCTGAGGGTCATTGTGGATGTGAAGGATGGTAAGATTCTGGGTGCACAGGCTGTGGGTGAAGAAGGCGCTGCTTGGAGAATTAACATCTTTGCCCTGGCCATACACGGCGGCATGACCCTTTACGACCTTATGGATGCCGAGCTTTCCTACAATCCTCCTATCTCACAGATGTATGATCCCATCTCGCAGGTTGCCGAGATAGGGCTCAAACGGCTCAAGCTTGCGCCAAAGGAATGTGACAAGGTTTTTTTCCCTGAGTTAAGATGAAAGATGCCATATTAAAGAACAAGAGATGGCTCTGTATTCAGCTTCCTGCCACGGAGTACAGCCAAGCATGGGATCTGCAGAGTAACCTTGTGGCCGCAATAAGAGATAGAATTATTAACACGAATATTATCTTATTATTGGAGCACCCTCCTGTTTTCACCCTTGGTCGGCGGGGCGGTCTGAAGAGCCAAAAAGTCTCCAAATCCTTTCTTGAATCTCAGGGCATTCCCATTATTCAAGTGGAGCGGGGCGGTGATATTACCTATCATGGCCCTGGACAGCTTGTGGTTTACCCCATTGTTGATCTGAGGGCTTCGAGGTGGAGCGTTGTCGAGTTTGTGGAAGCCCTGGAGGAGGTGATGATCCGCACCTTAATGGGTTGGGGCATAGAGGCTGAGCGAAATCCCAAGAACCGAGGCGTCTGGGTGGGACCATCTAAGATTGGGAGCATCGGTATTGCTGTTCGCCGATCCATCAGCTTTCACGGGCTTGCCCTCAATGTGAACACAGAACTTGAACCTTTCAGTTGGGTCCATCCTTGCGGTTTGCAGGGCGTGCGCATGACATCCATGAAGGAGATTTTGGGAAAGGAGGTCGCCATGGAGGATGTTCGCCGTGGTACTGCGACGCACATCCAGGAAATCTTCCGCGTACAGATGGAACCAAAGACCCTGAATGAGATTATAAATTTGCTAGGATCTGAAATCTCAGCACCGGATAGGAAGGCCATATGAGTGTCAACAGAGATCACAGCCAACGCTTGCCCAAACCGCCTTGGCTTAAGCGGCCCATTCCATCCGGGACAACCACCCATCAGATCCAGAATCTGCTAAAGAGGAGCCAACTCCACACGGTTTGCCAAGAAGCACGCTGCCCAAATCTTGGGGAGTGTTTTTCTCATGGAACCGCCACATTCCTTATCCTCGGAGACCGCTGCACCCGCAATTGTGGATTCTGTGCCGTTGCCCATGGTCCTTTGGCACCGCCAGACCCCGAAGAACCCGACAGGGTGGCGGAAGCTGTCAAAGGGATGGGACTGCGCCATGTGGTCGTCACCTCTGTAACCCGGGATGACCTTCCAGATGGTGGTGCCAACCACTTTGCAGAAACGATCAGGGCGATACAGGAGATGACACCCGATGCCAAGGTGGAAGTCCTCATACCAGACTTTCAGGGAAGCCTCTCTGCCCTGAAGACCGTCCTTGACGCCCAACCCCATGTTCTAAACCATAATATTGAGACCGTACCGCGCCTTTACCCGTCCGTACGTCCAGGGGCCATTTATGAAAAATCCCTTCGGCTGTTGATGCGGGTCAAAGATCTTAACCCCTCGATTCCCACCAAGTCCGGCCTCATGCTGGGGCTTGGGGAAACGCCCAAAGAGATCTACCAGACGCTCCTGGATCTTCTCCATGTGGGTTGCAGCATCCTAACACTGGGTCAGTACCTTCAGCCCTCCATGAACCACCTCCCGGTGGAACGTTTCATTCCTCCCGCAGAATTTGATAGATGGAGGGACACGGCGCTCCAAATGGGTTTCCTGGAGGTGGCGAGCGGCCCTTTTGTGCGCAGTTCCTTCCATGCAAAGGAGCTCTTTCGGGGTCTCGACGGCTTACAAAGCTCCAAGGTCTAACCTTCCTCCTTTAGCCCGTCCCCCATGATTCTCCTCAGTTCTTTTTATTAATCTTTCCTTCTATCACACACCACTCATCATTGGGTTCGCCATTTTTAAAATGCGCACCGAGCCCTACTGATAATGCACAGCCAGCGTATTTTCATCTCCGAGTAAATAATCCGGGCCCAAAGGACCCGGCTTTGATTGCAGCCCGAAGGGTTATCAAGTGAGGGCATGCCCTTTTTCGAAAGGCCATATCTCAAAAAAATTCCACTAGGCATCGCCGTGACCCAATATTTGGGGTTTACGCCCGTGGGCTTGTGGGAGTCTGCAACTCGCTCTTTAAACCTCAAATATTGGGTCACTTCCCCCTCACAATATAGATATGGCCTTGAGAAAAGGGGCGTGGCCTCACACACGCACAACCCAGCTCCTTTACCGAGCCGCATAGTGAACACTGACTTCACTAGCAAAGCTTAACTATAACACCAGCGCAGCTGGTGGGTTTTGAAAATGACTAAAACTCAGGGCATTCTGGCACGTCTTGGTAAAGCTTCTGTATTCTTGAAAATCGCTATATTCGAAATTTTCAAAATTAAAGAATTCTATAATGGGAAGGCTACTACCAAGGATGCAATAACGATTTAGATCAGCGTCTGCAGAATGCGGTCCGCTGTATTGATTGTTCGGCCCTTATCTTTGATTATTTGCTGGTATGCTGAACGCGAGAATGTGGTAATTATGACCGCGGTGCTCGACCTTTCCAACCTGGGTCATACCGAGGCCATCCACATGAACCAGAAAGGAATGTTCGTTGTCATCGGCTATGAATGCCACACCAACTTCGTACTTTCCGGACACTTCTTCTATCAGTGCTCCGTAGAGTTTCCGCAGCAGACCCCGCCCCCGTTGTAAACGATCGATACATACGGGACCGTAAAGGAACCAACGATAGGAATTCATCAGCCGCCCCTGAAAATGGGTGCGTTCAAATTCCTGGATCATTCTGGTGACCACAGGAGGCTGTTGGCTGAAATCGGGTCTTGAAGAGCATAAGAAGCCTAAGATATGGTTCCCCTCTCGAGCAACAATGACTGTGGGGTCAGCCGCCATCTCCGCCATCTGCTCAACTGTATATTCTGCTGACAGATAGCCACCAAGACGTTCGTTTTCAGATAGATTTCCCACATAGTTGGCCGCTTGAATTTGAAGTATGCCAGGATAATCCTCTGGCGATGCACGCTTAATCTCCAAACTTACCCCTTTATCAATTGATCTATTCCGCCAGCCAGGGACTGCCCCTTCTCCAGCCACCTCATATTGGTTCTTCTTTTAGCTTGTCGGCTATGATTCTCCTCAGTTCTTTTTTATTAATCTTTCCTACATGGGTTTGGGGCAGCTGATCCACAAGCTCAAGGCGCTCGGGCAGTTTGAATTTGGCAATCCTTCTTTCGCTAACCAAGAAGTTGTTTAGTTCTTCTAATGAGATCTTTTCGCCCCCTTTTGTCACCGCAAATAGGCAGGCCTTTTCGCCCAATATGGGATCGGGCATGGCCACATATGCACAGTTCAGCAACCTGGGAAATGCCAGGATATGGTTTTCCATCTCCTCTGCACTGATCTTCTCTCCTCCACGATTGATGGTATCCTTTAGACGCCCCTCTACAATCAGATTGCCGCTTGGGTGCATACGAACCAGATCCCCGCTCCTGTAAAAACCTTCAGAGGTGAACGCAGCCGCGTTGTGTTCTGGAGAGTTATAATAGCCTCGAATCGTGTATGGTCCCCGCACGACAAGTTCACCCAACTCCCCCTGTGATACCTCTTCTCCATCATCATTCACAATTCTTATCTCATCCCCCGGAGAAAGGGCCCTTCCCTGGGTGTGGAACTTCACCTCGTCTGGATCATTGAGGCGGGTGCAGAAATTTGGCCCTTCAGCCATTCCCAGGATCTGTTGCACATCGGAACCCAGTTTTGGACCGATCTCCTGAGCCACTTCAGGCTGAAGCTTGGACCCGCCCACAAGGCAAAGCTTGAGAGAACTGAGGTTGTATTGCCTTAGGTCCGGATCATTTACATAGCTGATCACCGTGGCGGGTACAGCAGGAACGATTGTCACCCCCTCCTCTTCTATGAGGGGCAGCACCACATTGGGAGCCGGACTCGAGGAAATGACCACTTTGCCGCCGCACATGAAGACACCCTGCAAGAACGTGGTGGGGAAATTGTGGGTAATGGGAATTCCGATAAGGAGCGCCGTGTCCGGTCCGCTCCCCGATAGGATCTGGCACAGTGAACTGTTATAAGTGTAGTCATTGTGGGTTCTTGGAATGAGTTTCGGAATGCCTGTTGTCCCCCCTGAGAGCTGAAAAACAGCGGGCCACAACGGATCCGGTCGCGCTTCCTCCAATATGGCCTGAGCATTTTCACGTTCCTCAATGGGGTCCTCGAGAAGCTTTGTGAGAGGGATGAACCCGGGGGGAGCATCCTTATCAAGAATGAGGACCTGTTTCAGGGTGGGGGTCTGGGAAGTGATCTCTTGGGCCATTTTCACATAATCAAAGCCGCGGAACTCTCTTGGTATGGCATACGAAGTTGCCTGCGTAAACTCCGCGAAGTAGCCGATCTCTGCTTGGCGGTGCGCAGGCAGGGTCATCACCGGGATGAGGCCGATCTTGACCGCAGCGAAATAGAGATAGAGCGTCTCGGGAACATTGGGAAGTTGCAAGATGAGCCGGTCCAAGGGCCTATGTCCCATCTCCAGGAGATGTAAGGCCAGGCGATTCACTTTTTTACTCAAAGCCTCGTAGGTGACATGTTTCCCCTTGAAGCTGAGGGCTATTCGGTCAGGATAACGCTCTCTCGCAACATCTATAATGTCCCCAACGCGCTGCCCCTGCCAATATCCGGCCTGCTGGTATTTACGCACATAGTCCTCAGGCCATCCCACAAATCCATCTATCATGTCATTTACCTCTTTAAAATCTCCCCTGATGCCCCCTTTTTATCAAAGGGGAGAGGTGTTCATTTTGAGAGATTGCTTCGTCCCCCGCATCAAGAGCGGGGTCCTCGCAATGACACTGTGAACAGGATTAAGGTATCAAGTGCCAACAGGCCGTTGCCCAGCTCGATCTGTGATAGGTGCCTTGGATCGAGTGATGGACCATGGCCCCCTGGATCCCCCCGCCGGAGTTTATCCCGCACTCGATGCGGGGCGGGGATGACAATACATCAGCGGGGCAATATTTCTCCCGTCATTCCCGCGAAAGCGGAAATCCAGGAATAGCGTCTATTCTGATAGGCATAGACCTTCCGCAGAAGTGAGTCAGGGCAACATTGCGTTGAGATCTGATAACAAAAATAAACAGGAGGCTTTGGTAGAAGGTTCAATCAAATACCCAGGTATGATTCTCTGACGTAGTCCGTTTCTAGGAGCTGAGAGGCTTCTCCTTCCATAGCGATGGACCCGTTCTCCAACAAATAGGCCCTTTGAGAGATTTTCAGGCTTTGACGGGCGTTCTGTTCTACGAGAAGGATATCCACGCCTTGTTGATTAATCTCTTGGATCACCCGGAAGACCTCTAGAACGAGCATGGGTGCCAATCCAAGTGAGGGCTCATCCAGCATCAAGACCTTCGGCCTTCCCATTAACCCTCTGCCCACGGCCAGCATCTGCTGCTCGCCGCCACTCAATGTGCCAGCCATCTGGGATTTCCTCGATTTCAAGACGGGGAAAAGGCCATAAACCCATTCCAGGGATTCCTTTCGGTTCTGTCTTGCCCTGCTCAGGTAGGCACCCATTTGCAGATTCTCAAATACCGTCATTTCAGGGAAGAGCATCCGTTCTTCGGGGATCTGAATCAATCCCTGTTCAACGATTTTGTTTGGT
>JASFIT010000086.1:0-12926 GCA_050122535.1 Desulfobacteraceae bacterium
TCTTTGAGAAATGGAGACGGGGCGTTATTTATGACAACCGTATAGGAATAGATGGTCGCTTTTCCCGAGGCTTCCACCCAATCCAGGTCATTGGAAAAACAGTGGGGGCAGACCAACCGCGGATAAAATATATGTTTGTCGCAATCCTTGCATTTTTGTAGCATTAATTTCCCTTCACGGGTCCCCTCCCAGAAGGGCTTTCCCCACGGAGTAACTTCCGGAACCGGTTTTTTTGCTGCAGCCATCATGCTCCTCCCCTCTATGGAATCTCCGTTCCCAATATGGTTACCTGTGCGTCCATATAGGTGCCACCTGTGGCCGTCTCCACCGCAAACTTCGCACCCTCTACCTGCCTTTCACCGGCCTTGCCCATGAGCTGCCGGGCAGCCTCTACCATAAGGGACACACCCCCGCCAGCACCGATATGCCCCTTGGACAGCATGCCGCCGTCGGTGGTACATGGAATCCTGCCGCCAGGCCAGGTGTCACCTCTCATGAAAATCTCTCCTCCTTCCCCTCTCTCGCATAAACCAAGCTCTTCAAAAGCGATCAATTGATAAATAGGATAGGAATCATAGATCTCAGCCACATCAATATCCCTGCGTGTGAGACCTGCCTCTTCAAAGGCTTCTTTAGCTGCCTTGGCCCACCCGAAACGGGTGATATCGGGCTCTTGGGAATAGACGTGATGTGTCACGATTCCTCCCTCACCCAGGATATACACGGGCTTGTTAGGAAGGTCCTTTGCCCGTTCCGCAGAAGTGACGATGAAAGCCGATCCACCGTCAAAAAGCATGTTCGACATTTTGGCCCTCAGCGGCGTTGCAAGCATCTTGGACGACAGAACCTCCTCAATGGTGAGGGGTTTTCTGAAAAAGGCATTGGGGTTTAACTCCGCCCACTTCCGGTTTGAAACACAGACCGCGGCAAAATGTTCGTCTGTGGATCCCGTTTCATACTTGTAGCGTGTGGTGGCCAATGCGGCTACGGTCGAGTAATGCTGTCCATAAGGGACCTCCCATTCCGGGGAAATCCCTGATACTGAAAACAGATCGATGCCCTCTTGGCCCGTGAGGGCAGTAGCCAGCTTTTCTGAGTGAATAAAAAGGACAAAATTGACCACACCGCTTGCGATCATGCTTCCTGCCATCTGTAGCCCCGTACTGCTGCTGGACCCCCCAGAGAAGATGAGACAGTTTTTCTTGCAATTTTTCAGACCAAGCTCTTCCGCGATGCGGGCCGTCGTCAGTTCTCCCACATACGAGAAGCTGAACATGGCGGCAGTCGGCATGACGAAGTCTATTTCGTCCTTCTCTATTCCTGCATCCTCTATTGCAAGCCTCGCAGACTCAACGGCATGATAAATCGCTGGCATATCCGGAAATCTTCCGGTGGGGACCTCTCCGGTCCCTACAATGGCTACTTTACCTTTAAGACTACCCATAATAGCCTCCTAAAAAATTTTTAATCTATCGAATATTCGTCTAATTATAGATCTCCATAAGTTTTCTAATCAATTCATCTTCAAGCCAATCTGATGCATCTCCTTTTGCTGTCAACTCAGTCCTGACAAGAAAAGGCGGATTTGTATCTCACCTATTTCTGGACAAGGCCTTCCTTAACGACCAGAGTCCAGATGCCTGGTGGCATCTTTCGCGGCGGCGAAGCCACTTCCAGCGGCGCCAACCATTGCGGTCATCCCAGGCTCCGGGATGAAGCCGTCCCCCACAGCATACAGATTCACTATCGGCGTCTTTTGAGACATGCTCTGTCCTGCTATACTGAACATGGCGGGCCAATCGCCATGATAGACTCCGGTCATCAGTATCTCCGCGTGCGATTCAAACCCTGGAAGGAGATCCCTCAGGTCTTCCAAGCAGAGATCAATTTCCTTTCTTGCCACGGATGGCTCAAGCGAGCTGACCGGATCTCCTCCAGCCACGATGTAGTGTGTCCCTGGTGGCGCCAGTTCCGGACATACAGTGGTGAGCTGAAAAATGGCAACGATTCGGCGGGCTCCCACAATCAGTAAGTGATCATAATCCAAAAGAGGAACATCGGATTTTATATGGATGCTTATGGCCATGGCTGGAGTCAGTTTTTCAAGAGCTTCCACGTAACCCATGTCCAGGTTGTCTCTTCCCACCAAATCCACTGTCCTCTTGGGACCGCAATTGCTTATGACTACAGAGGCTTGCACATCAACATCTTGGCCGTCCTTGCATATCCTTGCTCCTTTGGCCACGCCATCTTCTGAATAGATGCGCATGCCCGGTGAACTCGTCCAGATCTCTCCCCCATGTTTTTCAATGACCTTGGCGAGGGACTTGGGCAGGGCAATACTTCCCTCGGGGCAGACCCCCCAGTCGCGGAATCCCCGGTGCTGTTTCAGAAAGAGAAAGAAGCCCTTGGCCGATACCCGGTCGATACTGACGATGGCCGTAGCCGCAGCCATTGTCTGAAATAGGTCCAAGACAGATTTATTCTGGGTGTACTGTAATAGCCACTCTCTCATGGTTATCGTTTCTGGCGGGTCTGTCCAATTCATGGCCCTGGAGAAGGCCTTGAGCACACTATCGATCTCTTCAGGATCACTGGTGGCAGCGGAAAGCAGTGCTCTGAACCCTCCCTTGGCTGGCAACTTCACGATTTTACCGTTGATGAGGTAATGAGGCGTTCCGCACGGCCGAACGCTGAACTCGGCTCCCACCTCATGGAAGAACGCCTCCAACGGTCCGCCCAACCCGGGACCCACCACGCCAGCGGTGCACTTTATTCCCTTGTATTCTATGGTAGAGCAATGCCCACCAATTCGCGGCAACGCCTCCGCCACGAGGGCTTTGTGTCCTTTGTGGGCCAGGTAAGCGGCAGCGCACATGCCGCCAATACCCGAGCCAATAACGAGTGCATCAACTTGCTTGTCGGTCACACTTTGTCTCCTTGCACAGACGCTTTGAGCGCACCGACGGGGCAAAATTCCAAGCAGGCCAAACACTCGGTGCATGTCTCGCTCACTTCGGCCCTTCCGTAGCAAGAAATGGCTTCCTCAGGACAAATAGGTACGCACAAAGCGCATCCTACACAGCACTCCTCGACAACTGGTACCATGGTCAAATTTTCTCCTGTATTACACCTTTCCCCATTTTGCCTGTGGGCCGCACTCACTCAATCACAATCCCAGTTGCTTCGCGATGATGTTCTTTTGAATCTGGGTGGTTCCGCCGCCTATGGAAAGCACCAAAACATCCCTTAAGTATCTCTGGGCATCGTATTCCATGGTGTACCCGTAACCCCCGAGGATCTGCACGGCCTGAAGGCATATGTTTTTAGCCACCTCTGCACAATAATACTTTGACATAGACGTCTCTTTCACGGCTTCCATGCCCAGGGTATCTCTCCAAGCCGCATAATAGGCCAGTTGTCTAGCTGCCTCGAGCTCTGTGGCCATCTCCACCAGCATATGCTGGATGACCTGGAAGTGGCCAATGGGCTGACCAAACTGCTCCCGTTCCTTCGCATAATTGAGGGCATATTCGAAGGCTCCCTGACCTATTCCGAGGGCACAGGCCGACAGGAGAAGCCTTTCCGTGTTCAATAATCTCATCATCTGTTTCCAGCCCTCGTTAAGGCACTCGGGACCTCCCAAAATATTTTCAAGTGGGACTTCTACATCGTCATAGTAGACTTCACAGGTATTGGATCCTCTATATCCCAGGTGTTCAATCGGTCTCGTGCTAAATCCTTCTGATGTGGTCTCAACCAGGAAGTCCGTAATGCCCTCGAACTTTTTTTCGGCCGTCCGCGCATTGGTAACAACGACATCACTTATACCCGCGCCTGTAATGAATATTTTGCTTCCGTTGAGCACATAGCAGCCATCTTTGAAAACGGCTTTCGTCCTAATACTTGCTGCATCAGAACCGGCATTGGGTTCTGTAAGGGCATAGGCAAATTTAAGTTCTCCCTTAGCCAGTCTAGGGAGATATTTCTTTTTCTGCTCCTCATTCCCATTGGTATTGATGATTTCATTCCCATAGAGATGGATATTCCCCGATGCCCAAGCCAATACGGGAAGCCTTTTTGATATCTCTTCATCATAGATCATTAAATCGATAACATTTCCGCCCAGCCCTCCGTATTCCTCTGGCACATTAAGGCCCATAAACCCTAATTCACAGAGCTTCTGCAAAAGGTCATGAGGAAACCCATCCTTTTCGTCTATCTCTTGGGCGACTTCTCTGGGGATTTCGTTTTCCACAAATTTGCGAATCGTATCCCTCATCATGATCTGTTCTTCTGTTAAACTAAAGTCCATCAGGGCCTCCTGATAAAGATTTCATTTCAGATAAAATTAAAGATACGCCGATTTTTACTCATGGATCCTTGACGCTATTACCCAACTTTCTGCATACCCTCTTGTATCCTGCCACCATTTCACGGATTATCTCTCCTGCGGGCTTGATTTCCTCTGTCTGCGCAACGCTCTGTCCCGCACTCCAAAGTTCACGCCAGCGTTTGGATTCCACATCAGGCATTTTGTCAAAATCTTTTATGCTTTCTGCAAGCCAACTGGCAGGGTTCCCGCTGATTTGATCCGTACACACAATATCTTCTGGACCTGCTTCTATTACGGCCCTCTTATAGGCTTCCTTCGCCCTTGATTCAATGGTTGCAACCAAGCGGGTCCCGGTGATGACAGCACAAGCCCCTAAGGCCATGGCCGCTGCCATCTGAGCACCCGTGCTTATCCCTCCTGCAGCAATAACAGGCAGGCCCGTCTTAGATTTGAGATAAGGGACAAAGATGATAGTGGGTATCGTTCCACAGTGTCCTCCTGCGCCGGCGGCCACAGCAATAAGCCCGTCCACTTCCCGTTCACGGGCCTTCAAGCCTTGCTCCAGAGAGATAACATCCGCGAAGACTTTGCCGCCATTGGCATGAACATCGTCAAGGATGAGCCGGGGATCGCCCAGGGAGGTAATGAAGAACTTCACGCCGGCATCTAGACATAGGGCCAGCTGCTTTTTCCATTCAAATTTTCCGGACAGATGAATGTTTACACCAATGGGTTTGTCTGTAGCTTTTCTAATATTGGTGAGTGTCTTCTTTAGATCCTCGATTTTGAAGAAGTTGGGCAGAGGGATCGCTCCAAGTCCTCCCGCCTCAGCAACGGAGATGACAAGTTCCTCATAGGAAACCAGGAACATGGGGGCCCCTATAATGGGGTAATCGATTCCCATCATCCTGGTAAATTCTGTTTCTACTTTTGCCACGGATTGGCCCCCATTTTTCTTACACCTTCAAATCCATTTCAAAAAGGGTGGGGGAGATGGACTTATTTTTGAGTTCAGTGAAATCTCATAGTCTACAGCATGAGAAAGCACTCATTATTCGCAGGAAGAGCGATCATACCCGATGATTTGACCCCATCCCCCACGTGCTCGCCTTCCCTAATGCCCACAGTCCCCTCTTCAAACAGATCATGAAGGGACTGGGGCTGAGAAAGGGGTTCACCATTCTTGCACCCGCTATAACTGCGGTGTTTTCGGCTCTCTGATCGGACTTTCCACGACAAACCGCATATTCTTCGCGTCGGCCTTGAGGACCATGCTTGAGAAATACCCCACATGGCGCTTCGGTCCGAAAGTCATTTTTGGGCACATTCCCATCGTGTCCAGGTCCTTGATACCCTCAATTCCCTTGAGCAGACTTTCAGGAGTCAAATCCCGGCCTGCATTCTTAACCCCTTCCACCATTGCCATGAAGTAGGTCCAGCAGGCCAGATACATGGGCGCTGGAAAAGGGGGCGTGGCGACTTTTTCGTAGTCACTGTGTTTTTTTACAATGCCCTTGACTTTTTGGGGAATATCTTCCCAGGGAAGGAAGGGCGTAACACACAGATACCCATCAGCCAATTGTTTAGCGAGTGGGAATAGGAGGCGATACGCGGTTGTATTGTTACCGATGACCTTCACATCCCAGGCCATTTTTTGCTTTGCTTTGAGAACGAAGCCGACCTGCGGGAGAAAGGACCACATGAGGATGTAATCCACATTGGCCTCCTTCATCATTCTCACTTGGGGGGATAAATCGATCGTCCCGATTTTGTAAGGGGCCTCTGCCACCAATTTGGTGTTCATAAACTTGGCCGCTGCCCGGGCACCTCCTAATCCATCGCGTCCAAAATCATCGTCTTGATAGATGATACCCATGCGCGCTTTGGGATTCTTTTCAACTATGTATTCTACTGCGCGTGCAGCCATGTTGTATTGTGTGGCATGGGGGACAAAGACCCACTTGTTCCCTGGGTAATAGAATTTTCTGTTGGCGCCATGGGGCATCAACACCACACCGTTTTCCTCACACAGCGGGATAATCGCGCTTGTACCGATGCTCCCCAAATTAAACCCGATAGCCAAGATTTCATCTTTAAAGATGACTTTCTTGGCGGCTGCCAGGGTGGTGCTTGGCAAAATTCCATTGTCTTCTACAACAAGCCTGATTCTTCTGCCATGGATAGTGCCCTGGGCATTGGCATAACGGATATAGGCTTGGGCACCCATTGAGAGGGGAGGTCCAGCAAACTTGCCCGGCCCCGAAAAATCAACCAGGCATCCCAACTTTACCTCAGTATCCGTGACACCCCGTACGTTTTTAGCCAATGTATTACTTGCCGTTAGGCAGAATGCACCAACTAATAAAAATGTGAAAATGACGGTTCTGCTTTTCATGGCATTCCTCCTTTTCTGTTAATAGGGTGATCGGCCAATTTCCATCCAAGACCATGGTCAAAGATAGATGGAATCCACAACCAAAAACGTTTAACTCGCCCTAGGATTCAAACGGAATATCCGGTCGACGGAATTACCAAAGGACGGGTTTTCTCTTCTTCCAAATATTGCGACACCAATCATCCAATGCAGCTAATACCTAAAGGGCCATGTTTTCCAATATAACTTGACTCTCGTATATATCCCAAATAGGCCTTTGGGCTCAAAGAGCAACGTCAGTACAATGATCGACCCGAATATCCCCAATTTGAAGTCTACGATGAACCCACTTAGCGTTGGATAAGCCTCTTTGAATAGATCGACGAGATACACAATCCCGTGGGGGATTCCGGTAATCAGAATGGCCCCAAGAATTGAACCTAAGATGGTACCCAAGCCGCCCATGATGATCATGGCGATGTAGGCTATGGAGAGGGATAAATCGAAGTTCCCTGGAACGATCCATTTATGGTAGTGGGCCATGAGGCAACCCGCCACCCCTGCATAGAAGGAGCTTATGCCGAAGGCCATGATCTTGTATTTTGCAAGGGAGATTCCCATGGTCTCGGCAGCAATATCCCTGTCCCTGATGGCTATGAAGCTCCTGCCGATCTTCGTGCGAGCAATATTTTTTGCGCACAGGGCGGCAAGAGATGCAAACGTCATAATTAAGTAAAAGAAATGCCTTTCTGTCTTGATGGTGAAGCCACCAATATCTATTTTCTTTACACCGATTCCCATGTCGCCTTGGGTCAAATCCCAATGGAAAAGAACGTATTCCACGATAAAGCTGAAGGCCAAGGTTCCCAGCGCCAGGTAAAGCCCTTTCAATCGCAATGATGGGATCCCGACGATGAACCCCAGAAAAGCTGCCATAAGGCCCGACAGCGGGAGAGAAACAAAAAAGGGAATATTGAGTCTGCCCGTCAAAAGCGCTGAGCTATAGGCACCGATCGCCAGAAAGGCACCGTGGCCGATGGATATCTGACCTGTATAACCAACAAGTAAATTAAGGCCCAGTGCACCGATCGTAGCAATACCCATTTCGTTGAGGATGCTTAACTGGTAGCGTGTCAGAAAAAAGGGGGAAACGAGCATTAGCGCCAAGAGTATACCCAGCCAGGCTTTGACCCATAGATTTTGGAACAGGGCCATATCCTCTCTATAGCTTACCTTATACCGACTACCCATAGGCGCTCACCGACTCAGATAGGTTCTAGACACGCTCCACCTCTTCTTTACCAAAGATCCCGTGGGGCCGGATCATCAGCACGAGGATCATAATGGCAAAGGCGGTTACGTCCTTTATATCTCCGAAATGAAAATTCCCCAACTCGAGACCGCTCAGGTAACTGGCTGCAAGGCCCTCAACGATGCCGATAATGAAACCACTGAGGATGGCTCCCCCGAGACTCTCCATCCCACCAAGGATGGCTGCGGACATGGCCTTGATTCCCGTATGGCTCATGCCGGTATGGACAAAACTCTTTTCCGCCAAGAAAATACCAGCAACCACCGCGACCAGTGAGCCTATGGCCCAGGCCACCATATGGATTTTTTTCACATTGATTCCCATCAGTCCTGCTGCGTCCGAATCTTCTGCGGTCCCTCTCATCGCGACCCCTAAAAGGGATCGATTGAAAAAAAACATAAAAAGGATAAGGAGGAGAATGGAAAACCCGATGGTGTATAAAGCTGCATGAGAAAAAATGATTCCTGAGATGGTGAGGGTTTTTTCCGTGAAGGGTGAGTGAATAGAATAATACTGGTGCCCCCATGTTAGACCTGCAAGGCAGGTGAGTATACTGGCTAGCCCCAGGGTCACCATGATGGTTGAGTAGATGGGCTGCCCAACCAGCCTTCTGAAAAATAGGATATCGATCAGCATTCCAAGTAAAATGCCGAGGGCAATGGCAATTAAAAAGGATAGGAGATAGGGGACATTGTGCAGTGTCGCGAAGTGATAGCAGATAAAAGCCCCAACCATGCACAATTCGCCCTGGGCAAAGTTGAGAATACCCGTTGATTTAAAGATCAAAACGAATCCGAGGGCAATCAGGGCGTAAATGGCACCCGTGGCTAATCCGTTGAAAATGATTTCTATGATCTTTTCCATGGCATAGGCTAGAGCATCGGGTCAAAATCTCGCATCTCAGATCTCAGATACTCGTCAAGGAGATCTGTATATCTCCTCGATCTCCTTTTCAAAACGTTCGGCTATCACCTTTCTTTTGACCTTCTGGGTGGCTGTGAGCTCTTCATCATCCTGATCCAATTCTTTCTCTAAGATTTTAAACTTCTTAATCGTCTCTGCGCGAGCAAGGGTTTCGTTGACCTTTTCAATCTCATCCTTTACGAGTTCATTGACTTTAGGACTGTTGGCGAGGCTTTTATAAGTGGTATAGGGGATCTTGTTGCTTTGTGCCCAGTTTCCCACATTGTCGTATTCGATCTGGATCAAGGCCGTCAGGTATTTTCTTCCATCGCCGATGACGATGGCCTCTTTGATATATGGGCTGCATTTCATCCTGTTCTCGATTTCAGATGGAGAAATATTCTTTCCTCCGGACGTGATGATGATGTCTTTTTTCCGGTCAACGATATACAGGTGCCCATCTTCATCCATTTGTCCCACATCACCGGTATGCAGCCAACCGTCGCACAAGATCTCCTGGGTTGATTCGGGATCTCGGTAGTAGCCGGCAAACACGGAGTCTGCTTTGATGAGGATTTCTCCGTCTTCGGCCAGATGAAGTTTAACGGACCGGATCGGTTGACCAACGGAACCCGGCTTTATCTCATCATGGGGACCCGTTCCTCCTCCACAACTCTCGGTCAGGGCCCACATCTCAATGGCAAAAATGCCTAGGGAGTGGTAGAACTTGAGTATTTCTGGGGCGACAGGGGCACCACCACTCATCAGTAATCTGCAATTGAGGAGCCCCAACTTGTCTCTTAAAGACCTGAAGCTGCAAAGATAACCCAATCCATAAAGAATGAGCCACAAGAGGGGTACACGTTGTTTGGCCATCCTGTATTTTGCAATCTTTTTCCCTACGGGTTCCCAGAAATCATAGACAAATCTCTTAAAGCGGGTGGTATCCTGGAGTTTTATTTGAATGGTGGAGTGCATTTTTTCCAGGATTCTAGGGACTGCCGCAAAAAAGGTGGGGGATATGTCCTGGATATTCTGTTGAACGGTGTCTATGGATTCGGCAAAGTTGATCGTGTAGCCAAATATAAGGGGAATGCCTATGGAAACACCCTGTTCAAGAATATGGCAGAGCGGAAGGTATGAGACCACGGAATCTTCTTCAGTGAACTGAAAAATATCATTGATCGCAACCAGATTATATATATGATTCTGGTGTGTTATCATACAGCCCTTGGGAGGCCCCGTGGTTCCCGATGTGTAAATCATAAACGCCACATCTTCAGCCTTGGTCTGCGCTACAAGTTCTTCAAATTTATCGGGGTTTTTCTCATGGGCTTCCCTTCCTAACGCCTCAACCTCCCCGTAACTGACGATCATGGGATCATCATAGTGGCGAAGGCCCTTCATATCGATGACAATAATTCTTTCCAACAAGGGCAGTTGCTCTTTTACCTCCAGCACCTTATCTGTCTGTTCCTGATCTTCAACAACGATAAACCGAGACCTGGAATGATCAACGATATATTTTACCTGTTCCTTCGAATTGGTGGGATAGATACCGATTGCTATCCCTCCCAGACTCTGGATAGCGAGGTCAGCAAACACCCACTCAGGACAATTTTCGCTGAGGATTGAGGCATGATCGCCCTTTTTCATCCCGAGTTCCAAGAGACCGAGACAAAAAAACCGAACCCTTTCCAGATAGGCTTTCCATGAGATTTCCTGCCAGATCCCCTTGTATTTTTCCCGCATCGCCACCCGTTCACCATACATGCGAGCCTTTTCCATCAAAAGCTTGGGGTACGTGGCACTTGATTCTTCCATGGATGATGCCCTCAAAGGATTTTTCGATTTGAAATTGGTCAGGAGATGGCTTCCTTGTCCTGAAGGCCTTCGGGAATCCTCACAATGAGTTTGCGTTTTAAAGTTTTGGGGTGCATTTCATTATCGGTTTTCTGAAACAAGAATAGCGCAGTCATTTAACCATCTGCCTCTCCCAGGTATGCGCTGATCACTTCAGGGTTTTTTGCGATATCCTGGGGAGAGCCTTCTGCGATCTTTGTCCCAAAATTCAGGACAGAGACCCTGTCAGAGAGATCCATGACCAGGCCCATATCATGTTCAACAAGGATAATGGTAACATCCATCTCTTCATTGATGTCCAGAATATAACGGGCCATATCCTCCCTTTCCTCAAGATTCATTCCGCTTACTGGCTCGTCTATCAGAAGGAGTTTCGGCTCCATGGCGAGGGCACGACCAAGCTCTACCCTTTTTTGCAGTCCATGAGGCAGACTCGCAACCGGGGTCTTTCGAATGGCCTGAAGATCCAAAAATTCTACGATTTCCTCCACCTTATCTCGACATTTCATTTCTTCTTTCAAACACTTACCAATATAAAGGGCCGCTCTCAGAAAGCTATACTCAGAAAGGTGACCTCGCGCGGACATCATATTGTCAAGGACCGTCATCCCTTGGAAGAGCTCGATGTTCTGAAAGGCCCTTGCTATGCCGAGCCGGGCTATCTCCGGAGGCTTAAATCCGGTGATTTCCTTACCCTCGAACCTGATGTGACCCCTCTGGGCACGGTAAATTCCGCTTGTACAATTAAATAATGTGGTCTTCCCGGCCCCATTCGGTCCAATGATAGAGTAGATTTCCCCCTGTGTAACGGAGAGGGATACCTTGTGGAGGGCTTGAATGCCTCCAAAACTGATGGAAATATCTTCCACGTCCAACTGAAATGGGTGATCATCCCTCAAGACAGCCACCGCTTTCTTCTCTTGTAGTGTTTCACTTCCCGAAAACTCTTTTTCGCACCCACTTCGGTGAGACCCAGGTAAAATTCCCGGATGTCTCTGTCCTTGCGTAGAACTTTGCTCGGGCCCTCCATGACAACCCTTCCGTTCTCCAATATATACCCGTAATGGGCGATGGATAGAGCCACATTTGCATTCTGTTCCACGAGCAGGATAGCCACATTTTGCTGACGATTAATCCGGCTAATGATCTCAAAAATTTTGGACGCGACTGACGGGGCCAGTCCGAGTGATGGTTCGTCCATCATAATAAGTTTGGGCTCAGCCATGAGTGCCCTGGCGATAACCAGCATCTGTTGCTCTCCACCACTCAGATATCCGGCCTGCTGCTTCCCACGGTTCTTTAGTATGGGGAAGTAACTAAACACCAGGTTTCTGTTTTCTGAAAACTTTTTTCTATTTTCTAAGGTATAGGAGCCGATGACCACATTTTCTTCTACGGTCAACTCGGCAAAGACCCTCCGTCCCTCCGGCACCTGTAATATCCCTCTCTCGACGACCTGATAGGGCTCCTTTTCGTTGATAATTTTTCCTTCGAATTCAATGGTTCCATCTTCAATATGGAGGTCCAGCGTCTTTCGGATACCGGAAACCGTATTAATGGTTGTGGTTTTACCCGCACCATTTGCACCCAAGAGGGCAATAATTTTTGCCGGAGGAACTTCCAGGGAAATCCCTCTTAAGGCAAGGATTATATCTTTGTAAGTGGTTTCGAGGTTTGTGATCCTAAGCATAGCCAGCACCTAAGACAAAGTAGGGTCTGTTGATCTTTGTTGGTTGTCCTTTGCAGAACACATAGGATATTACCCTCACCTGCACCGATGCCTCAAGTCAGATGGGGAGATAGCCATGCAAGAAACGGAAAACAATTGCTAACGGAAAAGATTAGAAAAATGCTCCACCATTGATCACCAGGACGTGCCCGGTCATGTAGTTGGTTGCACTTGAAGCCAGATAAAGGGCCGCTTGGGCCATCTCATCAGGCGTTGCCACGACTTTAAGCGGGGTAAACTGAAATTCCAATTCCATGAGTTTCTCGTTCGTCCACAGGGCCTTGCTGAATTCTGTCTTCACAATGCGTGGCGCAATGGCATTGACTCGGACATTGTACGGACCCAGCTCAAGGGCCATAGCCTTGGTCAGCATGTTGATCCCGGCCTTGCTTATACAGTATGGGCCAAG
>JASFIT010000087.1:0-12895 GCA_050122535.1 Desulfobacteraceae bacterium
TTTTTTTACTTTAGGCACTTTAGTCACTTTAGCCCCGCCTGCCACAGCCACTTGTGAGCATCGCGCCTGTTTCCTCATATCTCACATCGCTTGGGGAGGCTATAGAACCCTAAACCAGCAGGCATTGGCGGGCAGGTCACTTTAGACACTTCTTTTACTTTAGGCACTTTAGACACTTTAGATCACTTATTTAAAGTAGGTAGTCGCATGCAATTTATAAAGCCGGGGATTAATATTGATTTCATAGGCAAGAGAAAAATCGCGTTCGTTCTATCCCTTGCCATGATCATTCTCACGTTTTTCTTGCTTATTTGGCGGGGCGGTCCCAACTTAGGAGTGGATTTTTCTGGTGGGATCCTTATTCAAGTCAAATTGCAGAGCCAGCGGACACCTTCTCAGATCAGAGAGGCACTCACGCCCCTGCAACTCCAGGATAGTATCATCCAAGAATTTGGTGAGGAAGGGCAATTCGAATATCTCATAAGGGTCAGAAGTGCAGATATTCAACTGTCCGGATTGACCGAGAAAGTAAGAGAGACATTGGTCTCTCAGCTGGGCGAAGGGGTCGAGATAAGAAGGGTGGAAATGGTCGGCCCAAAGGTTGGTGAGGATTTGAGGCAGAAGGCCCTTTTTGCCATTTTCTATGCCATCCTTTTCATCGCGATCTATATATCTGGGCGGTTTGAGCTAAAATGGCTAATGAGTATAGTCATGGCCCTCTCCCTCGCATTTGTCGTCTGGATCGCCTCAACATTTGGCGTCAGCGTGACCTGGCTGATCCTGATCTCCCTTGTGGTTACCCTTGGTCTATGCTGGGTCCTCAAGCTGAAATACGCCATGGGTGCTGTTATTGCCCTTATACATGATGTCACCATTACTGTCGGGGCCTTTGCTTTAACAAACCGAGAGATATCTCTGGCCATAATAGCCGCCTTTCTTACCATCGTTGGGTATTCCCTGAACGATACCATTGTGGTCTTTGACAGGATCAGGGAAAATCTGAGACGGTTTCGGAGGCGGGGCTTAGAAGAAGTGATAAATACCAGCATAAACGAGACATTGAGCAGGACCATCCTCACCTCCACAACCACCTTAATCGTTGTAATCGCTTTATTCATATTGGGTGGTGGCGTCATTCATGATTTCGCTTTTGCCATATTAGTGGGCATTCTTGTGGGGACCTATTCCTCTATCTTTGTGGCCAGTCCCATACTCTTGATTTGGGAAGGCCAACTTGCCCAAAGAACCAAGGGCCGGAAGCGATCCCGTTCGTGATGGATGGTGAGGTACAATCTATCTTCTAGCCTGACACACATTCTTGCCCTTCTCACGACCTCTCCGATCTGTGGGTTTCAGTGGCCACAAATAGGAGTGGAAAATTTCAGTGCCTGATAGTGGACCGTTACGAAAAATATAAAAAAAGACGAGCAAAGCGCCGTGGCCGAAGAATACTCTTTTGGATAATTATCCTCATCGTGATTGCCGCTCTCTATGCGGGCTGGCGGCTTTGGTCATGCCTCTACAATGTCTCACCTGAATTCAACTTCATCCTCCTAACAAAGAATGAGGCTCCCCTTAAGCTTGTGAACGGAGAGGTCCTTCGCCTACACCCTAAAGACAGGCTCAAGATACTCAAAGTCTCCACGAGTATATGCTTTAACCGGGGCATTCGCTTGGTGGCTACAGGTTTTGACACGAATGCCCTTTTCTATGAGGAAATGCCTCTGGCCGTCCTCTTGCCAGACAGAGACATATTCAATCAATATAGCTTTAGGGTGATGATTAAACACTTTAATCAAGATCTGGGTCACGTGGACATAGTTGTTGAACCCCATATAGAGGATTGGCTGGAGCGGGCAGAACGGATTATCGATAGGGGCCGCAGGGTTGTCCTTTTGGAACGGGCCTTGAAGCTGATGCCCAAGGACGATCGGATCCGGAACCGATTGCTTGAAGAATACAAATCGGTCAAGGATTGGCAAAAGGCTGCCTTGATTCTCGAAGAGATGGCCCAAGAGAAACCTGATGAAGGTTTCCTATATGATCTGCTTGAAGTCTATGAATCTGCGGGGAAAAAGGATAAGGTCATTTCTGTCCTTAAAAGGATCATTAAGAAGCACCCAAATGATGTGGAAACCCGACTCCGATTGGCCTCAACTTTGGAAAAAAGGGGGAAACTCAAAGAGGCCATCCGAGAGTATGAGAGGCTTTTGAAACGACTCAAAAAAGCGGACAGGGTGGCCATATATAAAACGCTGGGATACCTGTACACGAAAACCAATCAACATAAAAAGGCTATCTCCCGTTATCTCAAGGCTTCCGAACTGGATAAGAGGGACGCAAATCTCTACTACAACCTCTCATATCTCTACGAAGAGACAGGCCAAAAAGAGAAAGCGGATCTCTATCTGGAAAAAGCGATTCGTCTCAAAGCAGGAGACGTGGATAGCCGGTTGAAGTTGGCAGAGAGGTTGATCAAAAAGGGGAAGTTCAAAGAGGCGGAAAGACACCTCGCCGCGGTCCTTAAGAAAAACCCCAAGTCCCTCGAGGCTCTGCTGCTGATGATCAAAATTCAGGAAAAAAAGGGGGACAAAAAGGGGCTGAAGAAGACCTACTACAAAATCCTCTCTCTTGATCCAAAGAACGAGACGATTACTTACAATCTTGGGGTCCTTGAATATGAGACGGGCAATCTTGAAAAGAGCCTGTCTCATTTTAAGAGCTTCTTAAAGTCACAACCGAAGGACGCAGAAGTACATAGTTTCCTGTTTGATATCTATAGAAAACAAAAAAAGGATGATCTGGCTTTCAAGGAAGCCCAAACCCTGGTCAAGTTAAAACCAAAGGAGATAAGCCATTATCGTTACATGTTCCAATACCTGAAAAGCCGCTCAGAGTATGAAAAGATGATAGAGATCATGAATAGCGGTCTCAAATCTCAACCTAACAAACTTGAGCTCAGGGAATATCTGATCGTTGCCTATCTGAAAACAGGCAAAGAGGACCTGGCAGTCAAACAGATGGAGGAAATCCTCAAGAGGAAGCCTAAAGATGTAAAGTTGCTTTTGGATCTAGCCAAGCTCAAAGAGAAACAGGGGAAACTCCCAGAAGCACTGCAGGCCTATGAAAATATACTGAAGATTTCACCGGACAGCAAAGAGGGCAAAGAGACATATGTCCGCTTGCTCTTACAACTAGCCAAGCTTGAAGAGGAGAAGGGCAATCTTAAGAAGGCCCTGGAGGCCTACAAGAAGGTCTTGGATATTTCGCCTGAGCATGAAGAGGCTGAAGAGGCCTACCTCAGATTGAGACTTGAGGTTCTGCCGCGTGGTGGTAAGGACGAATAAACCCCATTACCATGTGACTGCCGGACTCTTATGGCAAAATGGAATGGTGCTCATAACAAAACGCCCTGAGGGGAGCCATCTTGCAGGGTTATGGGAGTTCCCTGGGGGGAAACAAGAAGCTGGTGAGACCTTGGAACAATGCCTGGAAAGGGAGATAAAGGAAGAATTGGATGTGGATGTGCGCGCTGAAAAGCGACTTCTTACTGTGGATCACGAGTATGGGAACAGGATTATTTCCCTCTCTATATTTCAGTGCACCCGTTTGGGAGGTGAGCTCAAGCCCTTGGGGTGTGAGGATATGAGATGGGTCTGCCCGGAAGATTTGACCCAATACCGTTTTCCACCACCAGATGAAAAGATTATCCAATTATTAACCATGGGGCAGTGGAATAATGGAATGATGGAATAATGGAATCTAAGGAGTTTCAGTTTTTTCCAACACTCCAGTACTCCAATACTCCATTACCCCAAGTTATGAAACCAGATGGAGGAGAAGCTGTGATAGAAGAACTCGTGCGAAAAACAAGGAGCTACCGAAGATTTTTTGAGGATCACACAATTAGCCTGGAGACCCTCAAGAGCCTGGTGGAGCTTGCACGTCTGTCCGCCTCTGCCGCCAACCGACAACCCCTCAAGTATATCCTCTCCAATGAGAAAGAAAGGAACACTATCATTTTCCCCAAACTCGCTTGGGCCGCCTATCTGAAAGACTGGGGTGGTCCCGAAGAAGGCGAGAGACCGTCTGCCTACATCATTGTGTTGGGGGACAAGGAGATTTCGGAATCTTTTGGCTGTGATCACGGTATTGCCAGTCAGAATATACTTCTCGGAGCGACCCATATGGGCCTAGGAGGTTGCATGGTAGGTTCTGTGGATAGGAAACGCTTGCGAGAAGCGTTGCAAATCCCTATACGTTACGAGATCCTCCATGTGATCGCACTCGGTAAACCCAAAGAGGAAGTGGTGATTGAGACCATGGGGCCTGACGGGGATATCAAGTACTGGCGGGATGAGTCAGACGTTCATCACGTGCCTAAGCGGCCTTTGGATGAGATAGTTCTTGATTAGATCCTAAGTGACTAAAGTGAGCTAAAGTGACTAAAGTGCCTAAAGTTGGAAAGGCATTCTTTTATCCAGCATCCACTATCCAGCATCTAGTATCCAGTATCAGACCATACACCCCTCCGATCGCAATCTCCGGGGCAATTTGAAATGTAATCCTGACTTGGTTGTGGAACCGTCATGTACCAAGCAGGGTGCTCGCTATGATGGCTTTCTCTATCTCCTTGGTGCCTTCGTATAACTCCACAATCTTCGCGTCCCGATAGAGCCGTTGCACCTTGTATTCGTCTAAGTACCCATACCCCCCATGCATCTGCAGGGCTTCATCAGCGCACTTTACCGCTGTTTCTCCAGCGTACCATTTCGCCATAGCGATTAGGCCATGATCTATGGTCCCTTGATCCACCAACCAGGCCGCCTCATAATAGAGATTCCTGGCCGCCTTCACTCTGGTGGCCATTTCGGCCAATTTGAATTGGGTGGCCTGGAAAGAGGCGAGAGGGGCGCCAAATTGGTGTCTTTTCTTCGTATAGTTGATACTCTCTTCCAGTGCGGCCCTTGCAACACCCACGCCCTGGGCACACACATGAAGGCGCGTCCTGTTGAAAAAACCCATCAATTCATGAAATCCTTCCCCCTCCTCACCTACAAGATTGGAAAGGGGGACCTTCATATCTGAAAATGAGAGTTCTGCTGTGTCAGAAGCACGAATTCCCAGTTTCCCTCTAAGTTTATTTGCTTCATATCCCGGCGTATCCGTTGGGACGAGGAGGAAGCTGTGTCGATGATGACGGGAGGGATGTTCAGGATTCGTGAGCGCAAATACGACAACCCAATCGGCAAGGGTGCCGTTCGTAATAAACATCTTGGCACCATTGATGACCCACTCATCGCCCTCTTTAACGGCTCGAGTTGAGGCACTCGCTGTATCAGATCCCGCATCTGGCTCTGTAATAGCCGTGGCTATGATCGCTTCTGCAGATACCAATTTGGGCAAAACGAGCTCTTTCTGTTCTTCGCTCCCATAGAGCTGGATGATCTCAGACCCGAATGTGGTAGAGCTGAGGGATTGGCCGATTCCCGGGTCCACTGTCCAGAACTCCTCTGTGATGAGGCTATGTTCAAAGAAACCATAGCCTGCGCCATCATACTTCTCCTCAATGAAAACGCCCAGGAATCCCAGCTCCCCCGCCTTTTTCCAAATGTTCAGGTCAAAAGTCTCTTCCCGATCGAACTCAAGGGCCCGGTCCGTGAATTCCCCGACAGCAAACTCCTTGGCTGCTTTAATGATATCTTGCTGCTCCTTGCTCAGTGTGAAATCCATCTTTCATCTCCAGGTAATCTCATTTCCATGGAGTGATGGAGTAATGGAGTAGTGGAATCTAAGGAATTTCAGATTTTTTTCAACACTCCATGACTCCAAGTTAGGATTGAGGTAACATTCAGCCGCTTGAAACAGCCGTGCAAGAACCCCGCTTAGCCCAAGAGCTTTTCAAACGGCTAAAGTACTACGGGGCGAAGCCCCTAAGTCTTCAGTTTCTCCTTCAGGGCGCCTAAGATCTTGAAAAGGTCATCTACAACCCCGTAATCTGCAACCCTGAATATGGGTGCCTTGGGATCTTTGTTTATGGCGATGACGGTGCCCGCGCCCGATATACCAGCCAAGTGCTGAAATGCGCCACTGATACCAAAGGCGAGATAAACCTTGGGCTTAACGGATTTGCCGGATGTGCCCACCTGATGGTACTTGGGCAGCCAATTCTTGTCCACCACGGGACGAGAGCAGGAGATGACGCCTCCCATGAGTTCTGCCAATTCCTTGATCTCATCTATGTTTTCTTGCTCTCCGATTCCTCGTCCAATGGATACCAGGAGGTCCGCTTGGCCTATATCTATTGCACCCGCAGCCGTGTCCACAAACTCCACAAACTGCTTGCGTGCTTCTGGTAGGTCCTCTGGAATTTCTTTCTTGGCTAATTCTCCATTGCGTTCCGCCATTTCATCGGGAGGAAAAGCACCAGGCCTTACCGTGATAAGATATCCTTCCGATTCCCTGAAGCCCACCTTGGAGAAGATTTTCCCGCTATATATCTGTCGAATGACGATAGGGCGTCCGTCCTCCACCTTTATGTCCACACAGTCTGTAGCAAGGGGTAATCCGCTCTTGATGGAAAGAGCGGGTGCCAGGTCCATTCCCCAGGGTGTATGTCCCAGCAAAGTAAGAAAAGGCCGGTGCTCATCTATAAGTCGATGCAGAATCTCCTTGTAGAGATCAGCATCAAAATTTCTCAACTGCTCATCCCCCACAGCGATGACCCGGTCTGCTCTCTTTGTGAGATCATCCATAAATGCCTCATCCCCTGCCCCAATCATTATGGCCGTCAGGGTATGGGATAGGGTTTGACTCAGTTCATTGGCCTTGAAGAGCATCTCAATCGTAATCTCTCTCAACTCACCCTGCCTGTGTTCCACAACGACAAATATCTCTCCCATTTAGAGACTCACCCCCTTTTCCTTGATGATTCTGATAATGTCCTCGGCGACTGTGGAAGGGTCACCCTCTATCATTTCAGCACCCTCTGTTTCAGGTGGGAGAAAAACCTCTTCAACGATGGTTCTCAGCGCCAGTTCATCATCAGAAAGGCTCAGGTCGTTGAGCTGAATCACCTTGAGCTCCTTCTTGGCCGCCTTTCTGATGCCCATGATGGAGACGTACCTTGGTTCGTTGATCCCCGTTTGGATGCTTAGAAGAGCGGGAAGCCTTATCTTGGAGACCTCATCTATACCCCCTTCAAGTTCCACCCTTACGGTGGCTCCATCCCCTTCCGGTTCCAAGCCGTTTACCACGGCAGCGTGAGCAATGCCAAGGTGCTCCGCCAGCATGATCCCCACCATACCATGGTTGTCATCGTCGGCCTGAACGCCGGCAAGGACGAGATCATAATCCATTCCTTTGATGATTTCCGCCAGGGTTCTTGACAGGACAAAACTATCAAGATCACGGTCTCCTGGATCGATTCTTATGGCCCCATCTGCTCCCATAGCCAGACTTCTTCTCAGAACCTCCTCATCATCTTCGTTCCCAATGGTGATTGCGGTCACGGTACCCCCCAATTTCTCTTTCAGGAGGATCGCCTCTTCAACAGCATAGTTATCCCACTCGTTGATCACGTAGGCAAGCATGTCCTTACGTACCCCTTTTTTGGAATCGTCAATCTCCAGATCCACCTCCTGGGTAAGGGGAACCCTTTTCACACATACGATGATATCCATCCCTAACACCTCCCTAAAATTTTTCTCTCGGAAAATTTTAGATAGCGCCCCCGGTCCCCGGGGGCTTTTGCGCCTCCCGAGGACACTCGGGAGGCGCATTATAAAATCCTGCGAGGGATTTTATTGACAGAACGTGGTAATCAGAACTATCCCTCTTAGTGCGCCATCCTTAAGGGCAGTGAGCAAATTTTTTGGCCCCTCCAGAGAATGCCGCTTAGCCTAGAGGCTTTTCAAATTTTTTAACTTTCGAGTTTTACAACGTGGACATGAGCAATTCCATAAGGTCCACAACCCGCATCTCTTCTTCTAAACCGGCCGTTTTTATAGCATCTTCAAAGTGTATTAGACAGAAAGGACAAGCCGTGACAAGGACATTTGCCCCTGTCTCTCTCGCCATCTTAAGTCGCTTTTCTGCCATCCTCATTTCCTCCTGTTCAATCTCGTGCCAGAGGATGATGTCTCCTCCTCCGCAGCAGAAGCTCTTATCCCTCGACCTTTCCATTTCCACCAATTTCAGACCAGGGAGGGAGTGGAGTAACTTCCGTGGGGCATCATAGACCGCATTGTGACGGCCCAGATAGCAAGGATCATGATAGGTGTAGACGTCTTTACCATCCAGGGTATTCGAGGGTCTCAAACGGCCCCTTTCTATCAGCGTGAGAAAGAACTGACTGTAATGAAACGTTGTCATGGGCATTGGATAGTCATTTTTCAGTGTGTTGAAGGCATGAGGGTCCGTGGTAATGACCTGTTCAAACTTGCAACCCTCTAGAACCCCCACATTTTCTTCCACCAAGAGCTGAAAAAGACCTTCCTCTCCTATGCGACGGACCTGATGTCCTGAATCCTTTTCACTGGGCCCTAGAATGCCGAAATCTATTTCCGCCATGTGCAGGCCCTTCACGATGGAAGAGGCAATACTTTGGATCCTCGGATCGTAAGAACCATAGCTGTCCACGAAGTAGAGTGTATCCACTTCATCGCCCTCTTGTAAAATTCTTACGGGAATGTCTTCGATCTCTTTCACCCAATCAGCCCTTTTCGCAGCCGGTTTGCCAAAGGGGTTCCCCGTCTTTTCAAAGTGCATCAGCACCTGGTTGAACGTCTTCGGATTCTGTGCCGTCTCAATGAGATGACGTCTCATATCTACAATCTTGTCGATGTACTCTATAAAAACAGGACACTCCTCCTCACATGCTCCGCATGTGGTGCATGACCAGATCTCATCATGGGCTATGAGACCTCCTACCATAGGAGAGGGATCATCCTTTTTATCCGTCCTCCTTTTCCAGTTTATAATGGGAACATTCTCGTAGCCCAAATCCCTTAGCTTGATGGTGATCATTTTAGGAGAAAGGGGCCTGCCTATGGCGTTTGCGGGGCAGTTATCAGAGCATCGGCCGCATTCGGTGCAAGTAAAAAAGTCCAGGATATGTTTCCAGGTGAAGTCTTCAATGCTTTGAACGCCTATGGTCTCTAGTTCTTCAAAGTCTTCAATTCCCCATCTCGCAGGCTTCACACTTCCTTTGCCCAGTTTCCTGAGAAATATATTGGGAAGAGCCGTGATGATATGAAAGTGTTTGGACAGGGGCAGGTAGTTCAAAAAAAAGAAAAAGGTCAGAATGTGAAGCCAATAGCTCAAAACATGCACGGACCTTAGGGAGTTGGGTGTGCAACCGGACAAAACGAAGGCTCCAAGTTGAGAGGCCGGAAGCCATCCCTGCATGGACGAATCAGATGTTTCCAAAAGGATAGCGCTTCCCTCATAGAACATGTCTGTAATCATCAGGAAGGCTATGAGGCAAAGCACAAAATAGGCCTCAAACTGATGACTGCCTTCATACCTGTCAGGTTTTCCTATGGCACGCCTGAGAATCGCCGCGGCGCATGCCACAAGAACGATCAGTTCGAACAGATCTTTCAGGGTGTTGTAAAGTGAGGCAAATCCTCCTTGCATAAGGGAACGTAGAAAAGGGAGATTCAGTCCCTGACTTATCAGATCAATGGACCGAAGCCCAAGGATCACAAAACCCCAGAATATAACGATATGTATGACGCCGGCCCACAAGTAGCGCGGCTGTCTTTTCTGAACAAGCCCATAGGTTATGAGACCCAGAAGTCTTTCCCCAATTTCTGAGAGGCGAGGGTCGGATTGCCCCGAATTGATCAGCTGATATCGCTTGTAGAGGATATAGGAAAACAGGCATAGCGCTAAAACGAAGATAAGCCACGTGAAGGCGTATCCCGGTATACCTAAATAGGTCTCACTTGCGGGGTGTGTGGGGTGCACTCTTTTTTTCCTTAAACAACGGAAGCTACTGGAGAATATTCACTGCAAAAAACCCATCCTACAGTCACTCCCGCTCCGCATCGAGTGTGGGATAAACTCCGGCGGGAGTCCAGAACACAGTCGAAACACTGGATTCCTGCTTCCACAGGAATGACATGAGGATATTCGCTGCAAAAAACCCATCTTTGGCGCAGATGGGCTATTTTATGGTCATGCTCCCAAGGAGAAGCAAATACCTTGTTACCACGGACCATATCTTTTTTTCAAGCAATGCGCAGGGCCTAAAGCCCCATATGAATGATCATTCATTCACTACCATTAGGGTAAATTGAGTGTCAACATATTTCATTCGACGTAATACCCCCCTCCGCCTTCCTCCACAACGCTAAAGCTATCCTCTATGAATTATATTAATATACTTGCATTTATCATTAATTTATGATAATTTGTTAAAAATGTCTGATCTTCATTTATTAATTATAAGTTAGTTCGCACTGGTACCGGAATGAGGAAGCTATCGCTTCCATTTTTTTACAGATTTGTTACTGAGTCGGGGCCATAAAAGATCCCGGACGGTGTGAAAGGGAAAAAGGAGGAGTGTCATGGCAAAAGGAAACTGCCAATTTAAGGGCACGGGTGGCCAATATTTCGCAACGGTATTTATTCATCTGATTTTGCTAAGTTTTATAACATTGGGACTTTATGCCCCCTGGGCGTGGGTGCAGATTTTCAGGTTAAAGGCTTCCCATACCACAATCAATGGTAAACCCGTCAGCTTTACGGGGACGGGAGGACAATTGTTTCTCCTGGGCCTGGTTCAAGGTTTTATAACATTAATTACCCTTGGCCTCTATTTTCCTTGGGCCATGTGCAAGTTTTTTTCCTGGAGGGCTCAAAATACCTACGTTGACGAAACACCGAGTCAGTTCGTGGGCACCGGGGGTTCCCTTTTCCTTCCTTATCTGATCCATCTTGTGATTCTGCCCGTGTTGACCTTAGGATTTTACTCCTATTATGGATGGTTCAGAATCTATGCGTGGAAAGAGGAACGCATGAGATATGGAGGGGAAAAAACCTCCTACGGGGCAGGCTTTGGTGGGTTTCTCAAAGTCGCAGTCATCGGTACTATACTCACGGCGCTAACGTTTTACTTATTTCTACCATGGGCTATAACCATGTTCTTTAGATGGCAAATAAATGGCCTTGCGGTGGGCCCTGAACCAGAAGTGGAACACTTTCCACCCGTGAAAACGAGCGTGGTTGCGGTGGCAGTCCTTTTCATTATTCCTTGGGCATTTTTTGGACTCCTCCTTTATCCATTTATAAGCCAGTTTAGAGAATTTCAAAAAATGACAACGCAAATGCCAAGGCCGCAGAGGGGAACTCCGGGAATACAGAGGACCTATAAAGTGCCCAGACCATCGGCGCCCGTAGCTAAACGTCCTACCAGAAAGCGAATGGCAAGACCTGCTCGCGAACCCAGCGAACCCTCCCCCACTCCATCTCCCGTGGAGAAGGTTGCTCCCGTAAGCGCGGGGGCCCATGAACTTGAAATGAGAAAGCTAAATAACCTGATAAACATGGGTAGCAAAGACGCTGACGCCTTTTATAACCGAGGCTGGTTACACGCATACAAAGGGGATCCGCAGATGGCGGAAAAAGACTATACCCAGGCTATTGGCATCAACACGCAATACGCAGATGCCTACTACAATCGGGGACTGGCCTATGTTAGGATGAAAAAATATCAGCTGGCTGTGGCAGACTTCACACAAGCGATAAAGCTGAATCCCCGGGCCTTGGATGCCTACTGCAACAGGGGGAATGCAAAATTCCAGATGGGCAAGGTCGACCTGGCCCTTAGAGATCTCACGGCAGCGCTGAAGATCAACCCCAACGATGCAGAGGTGTACTACAACCGTGCCGTCGTTCACCTAGCCAAGGGGCTGAAACCGAAAGCCATGGCAGATTTTCGAAAGGCCGCAAGCTTGGGGAACAATGAGGCCAAGAGATACTTAGGAATGGCCCCAGCGAAACCAACAACGTCAACGGCCGTCCCGCGTGCTTCGCGTCAAGGTTGGACTATGGATTTAAGCACTGTGACCACCCCCGTCACAGCTGCCTCGGGAAAAATTCATGGTGAGGCCTTCACCGTAGAAACGGCCAAGGTGGAAAATAACATACTCACCCTTCGTCAGGGCAAGGACTTTTTCCCAGACCGCGCCTTGACAATCTTTATGTTCTTGAAAAAAGGAGAGGGATTGGAAGGCAGAACGTTTAATATTTCTGCAGATCATGGATTCGGGGCGCCACATATCCATATGAAATGGAGAGACGGAGGTAAGCAGGCGCCTGAGACGAAGATCTTCATGAAAGAATATGCAATGCGGCTCCAATTCAAAGAAAAGCAGAATGGGGCATTGCCGGGAAATATCTTCATTTCCTTACCTGATGATTCAAAGAGCTTTGTTGCTGGTACTTTCCTGGCCCAGCTCAAGTGAGAAGCACCTCGTGTTGAGGCACGGCGCAACTTATTCCGCCGAAGGTGCTGTGTCGGTTACGGAGGTCGAGTCAGTAGCGTAGCGAGTGAAGCCGAGGGTATGGGGGTCTCTTTTCAAGACCGCAACCCAAATGACGGCCCTCTTCCTTACCGCCCCCATCTCCAATATTCAAGGCTCCGGGAACAGGCCCGCCCGCCTCGCCTGAGCGAGCAGGCTCGCGCTGGCGGGCAGGCACAGGGGAGATCCATCATTGACGCCACCTTGCGCTGTGGGGCTGCCGCAATAATGATGTTGCACTTTGGTGCCGTCCCACAACCACCGGGCAAATGGTTGCCGGCTTGAAAAGAGACCCCCATGCCCCCGGTAAAGGATGCCATTCATCCCCGCTCTAAAGAGCGGGGCATTCTGGCATGTCTTGGTAA
>JASFIT010000088.1:0-12757 GCA_050122535.1 Desulfobacteraceae bacterium
ATGGAGAATCATGCGTGGCATCCGAATCCTTCAGATAATGGCCGCACATGGCGCATCTATGGTGACATGCAGAGCACTGAATGACCTTCTGAACGCCTTCAAGTTTCCCGCGAAACGCTTCAAGTTGTTTTTTTTGTTCCTTGCTCTTAATTCTTTTTTCTATGCTTATAACTTTATCCATAATTTTAGATGAAATGATCCATTGGTGATAAAGTATCTTGGGAAACTTCCGAGTTTGGGTGAGGCGCTCTGAGAAAGCCTCCGGAAATCCATAGCATCTAGATTTTGATACTAGCACTTCAAGAAATACCAGTCAAGCAAAGCTGATATACCATCAAGGCATCATCCCTGCTTTCGCAGGGACAGGCTTGCGGCGTATTACGCCATACGCCTCAGTCGTCGCTCCTCGGCGCCTTACATCTAATACCTTGCTGGTGATCAGGAAAGCTAAATAACCTACTTTTTCAGTCTTAATACCCAAATCACACGGTGGATTTGGGAGCGTCGGTCGTCATTTTTCTGCTCAGGCTTGCCCCATGACTTCGTGGGCTGTTTCTCCAAGTCCCCCCAAATTGCGGGCAACGGTTATTCCAGCCGACTCGAGGGCCTTGATTTTATCCTCAGCTTTTCCCTTTCCCCCTGAAATAATGGCGCCCGCATGACCCATTCGTCTGCCTGGGGGAGCTGTCTGTCCGGCAATAAAAGCGATTACGGGTTTTTCAAATTGGCTCTGGATGTAACCCGCTGCCTCTTCTTCAGCAGACCCGCCTATTTCGCCGATAAGAACCACCCCCTCTGTTTCAGGGTCTTGTTTAAATCTTTTGAGATGGTCTATAAAGGTGGTTCCCACAATGGGATCGCCTCCGATGCCAATGCAAGTGGATTGCCCGAGGCCTGCCCTCGTCAGTTGGTCCACCACCTCGTAGGTGAGGGTACCGCTTCTGGAAATAACCCCAACGTTCCCAGGCTTGTGTATAGGACCAGGCATGATCCCCACCTTGGTTTTACCTGGGGATATTATACCCGGACAATTGGGTCCAATGAGCACGGCCTTCTTCTCGCCTATAAGGCTTGCCACCTTAACCATGTCGAGGGTTGGGATACCTTCTGTGATGCATACAATGACGCCAAGGCCTTCTGAAACAGCCTCCATAATGGCATCAGCGGCAAAGGGAGGAGGGACAAAGATACAGGAGACATTCGCGCCCTCCTTTTCAACCGCCTCATGAACGGTGTTGAATACGGGTATCCCCTTCACTTGTTGACCCCCTTTTCCAGGTGTGACTCCGGCTGCCACAACTGTTCCGTAAGCCAACATCTGCTCCGTGTGAAATGTGCCTTCCCTCCCCGTGATCCCCTGGACCACAACCCTCGTCTTTTCATCCACGAGTATGCTCATGATTCGATATCTCCTGAAATAATTCTAGCACTACATGTAGTTCACTTTAGGCAGTTCAACTGACCTGCTTCGTCACCAGCTCTGCCGCCTCTGCCATGTCCCTGGCCACCAAGAACTTTAGACCAGATTCTTCAAGTATTCTTCTTCCCTCTTCCACATTGGTCCCTTCTAACCTCACGATTAGGGGTACTGGGATCTCTGTCTTCTCTGCGGCGGCTAAGACACCCCTGGCCAGGACGTCGCACCTCAAAATTCCACCAAAAATATTTATGAGTATGGCTTTCACCTTTTTGTCTTGCAGGATAATTTCAAAACCCTTTGTGACCATCTCCTCGCTGGCCCCACCACCCACGTCCAGAAAATTGGCTGGTTCAGCGCCAGCCATTTTGATCACGTCCATGGTGGCCATGGCCAGGCCGGCACCATTGACCATGGCTCCAATGTTCCCGTCTAGACGAATGTAATTGAGGTTGTATTGCGCAGCCTTCAATTCCAGGGGATCCTTTTCCTTTGGATCATCAAGTGCCAATAGCTCCTTTTGCCTGAAAAGAGCGTTGTCATCCACGTCTATCTTGGCATCTATCGCCACTACGCTCCCCTCTTTTGTAATGACCAGCGGGTTGATCTCAGCAAGGGAACAATCGAGGCGCTTGAAGGTCTCGTATAAATTAGTCATAACGGAAATCAACGCCTTCAGAGTCTCTGGCTGAGGAAGCGGGTCCAGCCGATAGGCCAATGCTCTCCCGTGATAGGGCATCCAACCCGTATTTGGATCCACAAATTCCTTTAACACGAGCTCTGGCGACCTTGCCGCGACTTCCTCGATTTCCATGCCCCCGGCCTGACTGAAAATCATAACAGGCCTGGCGAGGGATCTATCGATCACCATGGCTAGATAAAGCTCCTGATGAATCTCAACACCCTCCTCCACAAGGACATGATGAACCTTTCTCCCTTCAGCCCCCGTCTGTTTTGTAATCAATGGCTGCTCCAGAATGGTCTGGCTCGCCTCTCTCACCTCATCAAGGGAATCGACGACCCGAACGCCGCCCCCTTTTCCTCGGCCCCCTGCATGGACTTGGGCCTTAACCACCCAGGGCGGGCCTTTTAGTTTTTCGGCAACCTGGACAGCCTCTTCGGTGGACGTTGCTACCTGACCATCTGGTACAGGAATTCCAGACCTCCTGAATATCTCTTTTGCCTGATACTCGTGTAATTTCATAACTTCCTTCCTTGAGATACGAATGATTATTAGAGAAAGAGTTTATTACTGTTCCATGATCTGTTGTCAAGTGTCTTGCAAACCTGTAGAAAAGGGGTAAAGCCCATAGATCACCCCTCGCTTTACCGAAATGAGCCTTGGGCTGAACTCGGTAAAAGATAGAAAGGAAATAAAAAGCATAAACGTAAGAATTGCCTTTGGAAGGTTTAGGCGTTTAAGTATTTTCTAAGGTATTGTGCGGTGTAAGAGCCATTTGGATTGGCGAGGATATGCACCGGCGAACCCGCTGCAACAACGCGTCCTCCCTTGTCACCCCCTTCGGGACCCAGGTCTATGATGTAGTCAGCCTCCTTAATGATCTCCATGTTGTGCTCGATCACAGCCACCGTGTTTCCTTTATCTACCAAGGCTTGCAGGACGTTTACAAGACTCTCCACATCAGCAAGGTGCAACCCCGTGGTGGGTTCATCCAAAATATACAGAGTGCGTCCCCGTGTGGGTTTGGCCAATTCTTCCGCAAGCTTAATGCGCTGGGCCTCACCCCCAGAGAGTGTGGGACTGGGTTGTCCCAGCCGGAGATAGCCCAGGCCTATATCAGTGACCACCTGGACTGCACGGCGAATAGAGGGTACAGCCCCAAAAAAGCTGGCCGCCTCTTCAAAGGTGAGTTCCAAAATTTCTGATATATTTTTCCCTCTGTAAGTAATATTCAAGGTCTCTTGATTGAACCGCCGCCCTTCGCACACCTCACAACGAATGTAGACGTCTGGGAGAAAGCTCATGGCCACTTTCAGGGAGCCATGCCCCTTGCAGGCCTCGCATCTCCCGCCCTTCAGGTTGAATGAAAATCGTCCAGGCCGGTATCCTCTTGCGCGAGATTCGGGCCTCATTGCCAAAAGCTTTCGTATCTCGGAAAGGAAGCCCACATAGGAGGCGGGCACCGACCTGGGGGTGCGACCAATAGGGCTATGGTCCACTTCCAGAACTCGGTCCAGTTCCTTCCATCCCCGGATGTCTTTGCAATGGCCCGTTTCATATCTCTTTCCCTGAAGCCGGTTGCGAACCCCTTTATACAGGGTCTCCTTAAGGAGCGTGGACTTGCCAGATCCAGAAACCCCTGTAATACATATCAGGGTACCCAAAGGGAAATCCACGTCGATGCCCTTCAGGTTATGCGCAACAGCGCTCATAACCTTGAGAAGGGGACGATCACCGTATGGCCTGAGATGAGATGTGATAGCGTGCGGGTGGCCGTTGAAAGAGGCGCCTGTGACTGATGCGGTGACCTTCTTGAGGTCAGCGAGTTTTCCAGAGGCAACCACGCGTCCTCCGTCCTGACCAGCGCCCGGCCCCAGATCAATGATGTGATCAGCGGCCCGGATGGTTTCCTCATCATGCTCCACGACCAAAATTGAGTTGCCGCGCTCTTTGAGGTCTCTGAGAGCACTAAGAAGCATTTGATTGTCCCTGGCATGGAGACCAATGGTCGGTTCGTCCAAAATGTAGCATACCCCGGTCAGGTTGGAACCCAGCTGTGCTGCCAACCGTATACGCTGCGCCTCGCCCCCTGAAAGGGTTTCCCCGCTTCGACTGAGCGACAGATATGAAAGACCCAGTCTGTTCATAAAGGATAGACGTGCGAGAATCTCTGCCATCACCGGCTTGGCAATAAGGGCTTCATCGCGCACAAAAGAGAATCCCTTAAGTACCTTATGAGCATGGCTGGCCGGATGCTGAACCAAATCCCAGATGGAATAACCACCGATTTTGACCCCCAGGGCCTCAGGTTTGAGACGACTGCCGGCACATTTTGGGCAAACCTCTGATTTGTCCTCGTAGGGATCATCCAGCACACCCAGCCCCTCGCACGCGGAGCAGGCCCCGTGTTGGCTGTTGAAGGAGAAGAGACGGGGGTCCAGATCTTGTAGACCGATACCACAAGCAGGACAGAGCCCCCGCAGGCTGAATATTTCTTCCTCTCCTCCCTCCTCCATGATCAAAAGGCTCCCTCCACTTTCTTCAAGGGCCCGCCAGACCGCCTTACCAAGATTTCTTGTGGGAAGTTTGCCTGCCACCAACTCAATGGTATGTTCATGGTATCGGCTCAGGGACATGTTTTTGCGAAGGGGCGTAATGGTCCCATCAATGCGTGCTGCCCTGTAACCCCTTCGAAGGGCTTGGGCCAACACTTCCTTGTGGAAGCCCTTTCGCCCGGCCACCTTGGGAGCCAAGAGGACTGCCTTCTTACCCTGGTATCGATTTCGAATCTGATCCACAATTTCTTCTTTGGTTTGTTTTCTCAAGGGACGGTTGCACCCAGGACAGTGCTGACGGCCAAGCTTGCTATATAGAAGTCTGAGGAAATGATAAATCTCAGTGAGGGTAGCCACTGTGGAGCGCCGACTGGTGTGGCTGATACGTTGTTGAATGGCCACCGTGGCGGGCAGACCCGAAACCGAATCCACATCTGGCCGCTCCAGAATCTTCACGTATTGTCGAACGTAAGGGGCCAGGCTTTCCAAATACCGGCGCTGGCCCTCTGCGAACAGGATGTCGTAGGCGAGGGTCGATTTCCCTGAGCCGGAGACACCTGTAATGGCCACCAGCTTGTGCCGAGGAATGGTGAGGCTTAGGTTCCTGAGGTTGTGCTCTTTGGCCCCCCTTATGGTGATGCCTGAGGCAATATCTGAGAGGGTTTTAGAGACGACGCTGGATGAAGCTTTAGCATCCTTTTGCGGGCGACGGCCGGAAAGATAGTTCTTTAAGAATTTGCCCGTGTGCGAGGTTCGGTGTGCGGCCACTTTTTCGGGGGGCCCCGTTACCACCACCCGGCCACCCCCGTCCCCACCTTCAGGGCCCAGATCGATCACCCAGTCTGCGGACTTGACGACGTCCATGTTGTGCTCGATGACCAGGACCGTGTTCCCCTGTCTGACTACCCGGTGGAGTGCTGCCAAGAGTTTCTCTATGTCCTCAAAGTGGAGGCCGGTGGTGGGTTCATCAAATATGAAGAATTGGGGACGACCGTTTCCCGCCCTTAGATAGCGGGAGAGTTTCAGACGTTGGGCCTCACCTCCTGAAAGGGTGTTGATGGGCTGCCCAAGCCGTATATAGCCCAGGCCCACGTCCCTAAGTGGCGCAAGTGCGACTTTCACCTTGGGCTGGTCTTCAAAAAAGGAGAGGGCTTGGTCCACGGTCATGGAAAGGATTTCGTCTATATTCCTAGCCTTATATGTGACCTCCAAAACCTCCTTCTTGAAGCGCTTACCACCGCAAGAGGGACACGTTATGAATACGTCGGAGAGGAATTGCATCTCCACCTTTTCAAAACCTTCACCCTTGCAGGTCTCGCATCGACCCTCTGCTACGTTGAAGGAGAAATGGCCAGGGCCGAAACCCCGTGCCTTGCTTTCATCCGTGCTGGCCAGTGAGCGACGGATGGGTTCCAGGGCCTTCGAATAGGTTAGAGGATTGGCCCTGGGCGTGCGGCCAATGGGCCTCTGATCTACCAGCACAGCGTCATCAATCTGTTCCAAGCCCTCGATGGACCCATAGTTTCCGGGTCTGCCCTGGGAATTACCTTTCGCCCTTTTCAGCCCCTTGTAAAGAATCTCTTCGGCCAGTGTGGACTTCCCTGAACCGGACACACCGGTGAGGCAGACAAAGAGTCCAACAGGAATCCTCACGTTTATGTCTTTTAGATTATGCTCTGCAGCCCCCCTGATGGTGAGCCATTTGCTTTTTTCAGGCTTACGTCGTTCTTTGGGCATAGGAATACGTTTTTTGCCCTTCAGGTATCGACCTGTCAGGGAGTCGGTCACACGTGACGTGGGGCCAAAGTAGGTAACCTGGCCGCCCTGTTCTCCTGCCCCCGGTCCCAGATCCAGCATGAAATCGCTCTGCCTGATAATCTCGGCATCATGCTCCACCACAACGATCGTGTTCCTAAGGTCTCTGAGTCCCTTCAAGATACGGATTAGGCGGTGATTGTCTCGGGGGTGAAGGCCTATACTCGGCTCATCAAGGATATAGAGGCTGTTTACAAGGGAGGAACCTAAGGCTGAGGTGAGGGCAACGCGCTGCACCTCGCCTCCTGAAAGGGTGCGGGACTGGCGGTCCAATGTGAGATAGTCCAAACCCACCTCACGGAGGTAAGTGAGCCTGCTGCCCACCTCACCCAGGATCATTTGGCTGGCCAGGTCTTCCGAAGGGAGGGAGAGCTTCTTGAAAAAATCAATGGCCCCGCCAACACTCATGGCATAGATCTGTCCGATGTGAAGCCCTCCAAGGCGATAGAGTGATGCTTCCTCCTTGAATCGGGTGCCTCCACAATCCGGGCAAATCACGTAGCTTCGGTATCTGGATAAATAGACCCGAACGTGCATCTTATATGTCTTGGTCTCGAGCCATTTAAAGAGCCCCCGGACCCCGTAATAATCTCTGGTGCCTTCAATAATCGCCTTTTGGTGGGACTTTTTTAGGCGGTGAAAAGGGACCTTAGTCGGTATCTTGCTGCGTCTGCAGAAGGCCATTAAATCATCGAATTCCATGCGGTAGCCATCACGCCCTCCAAAAGGTCTGATGGCACCCTCTTCGAGGGAAAGGGCAGGGTTTGGAATGATGAGATCCAAGTCAATATCAATGGTTTTTCCGAACCCACGGCAGGTCTCACAGGCTCCTACAGGGCTATTAAAAGAGAAGAGGTTAGGCATGGGGGGATTGTAGGAAATGCCACATTTGGCGCACTCAAGCCTGCTGCTGAAGGCAAGGTGGTGGGTAGGGCCGACCTCCTGTCTTGAGTCCACCTTGCTCTGCTTCGGCCGTAGGCCAGGCCCAATCCACACGTCCAGTCTGCCCTTACCGAAACGGAAGCCCTGCTCCAGGGAATCCATAATTCGCTTGCGCTCCGATGGACGCAACACGAGTCTGTCTGCCACGATATGGAGTTCCTCATCTTCCTCTTCTGGTTCCCAGCCATCCAGGAACCTGACCTGACCCTCGAAGAAGAGGCGGCTGAATCCCATCCCGCCCAATTCCCTTCGCACCTGCTCATAGGTGGCAGCGCTTAAGGAGACTGGGAAAGTGATTATAACCTCGGATCCTCTGGGGAAATCCTTTAGTCTGTTCCACACGTGCTCTGGCGTTTCTGGAACGACTGGGCTGCCGCATTCGCGGCAATGCAGCTGCCCGAGGCGGGCATAGAGAAGTTTTACATAGTCGGTAAGCTCGGTCATGGTGCCCACAGTGGAACGGGAGGTGCGCACAGGGTCTTTGCGGTCGATAGCAATTGCGGGTGGGATATTTTCTATGGCCTCCACCTGGGGCCTGTCCATGCGCTCCATGAACTGTCGCGCATAGGGTGAAAAGGTCTCAATATAGCGACGCTGGCCCTCAGCGTAGAGGGTATCAAAGGCAAGGGACGACTTTCCTGAACCACTAACCCCCGTGACGACGATGAATTTGTTCAAGGGGATTTTAAGGTCAAGGTCCTTGAGGTTATTCTGGCTGGCGCCTTTAATCTGGATGGCCTGTTGAGCTGTGGTTTTTCTTTTCGTCATTTCTATGTTCCTGCCGCCCTCTCCAAACCCTTCCTCACCACAAGGCGTGATCTTAGACAAGGAGTAGGTAAGGGCGGACGTTCTAACGGGGCTGAAATTCTAGGAGGCATGGGATATTCCCTCCCTCTGGGGCGTAGGCCCTATGGGCCGGAAACAAGGCGATATCTGTTGGGTTCAGTGGAATTTTTATTTGAGATATCGCCTTTCGGGAACACCCCATGCCCCATTTTGAAATAAGTCCATAAATCATGTCACGAGAAAATAGAAAAAAGGGAGGAAGCGAAACTAATCTGTGACTTTTTCTCTGATTTCGTGAATTGTGGGGTTCTCTAAGAGCTTCATAAATTTGGGGTTTGAGAGGAGGGCATCCATGTCCCCTGCGTTGACCGCTTTCATGATTTCGGGATCTTGCAGGATCTTCTGGACGTCTGGGTCATTCTGCAAAGAGAGAATCATTTCCACGACCTCTTTATCGCTCATCATCCTTTTTTGAAGCTGCTGAATCTGGCCTTGTTTTCCCCCTTCACGTGACCCTGAACGGATAGCCCGAATCTTGGATTCCTCTATTTTGACGGTACCGAGACCCTTTGACCTGAGGGTGAAGACCCCCCCACTAAAAGAGACAATTTCTCCGTAGATCACACTTCCATCTTTGAGTTCGATCTCTTTAATTTCGCCAGCAATTGCGCTACCTAGCGAGATTCCAAAAACAAAAAGCAGACCAACAATCAATTGTTTCATTCCCGTTCCCCCTGATAATGAGGCTGTCGGAAAACGCCCATCTGCTGCATTACCCTCATCCCTCGTCAGTGCGGCGTACTTCTATGTACGCCTCATTCCTCGGGATTTCGGAAGCCTTGCATCTGGACATTTTCCATCAGCCTCCTAGAAGTCGGTTTTTCGACAGTCTCAACAGATGGCTATCGAACTTTGACGTTTACGCTTAGAGGAGGGCGAAAAGCCTTAGCGAATATAGAACAATATTAATTCTTAACCAACGCATATGCAAGACCCGGCAGATATCTCCTATACGGTGCCCTTACCCAAACGACTCCAAGGCCTTCTTAGCCACCTCCTCACCCCATTCCTGGACGAAGTGACCCGCCTCCTGAACTTGGAAGGGCTCAGGACAACCACGAATGGTCTTGCGCAGATTGCGCATCACCGGTGGGCCCAAAACAGGATCCTTCATTCCGATGGCCATAAATGTCTCACCGGACCATTGCTCACGTAGCCAGTCACGGGCCCGCCGTGACAGTTGTGCACCTGGCGCATCCGGACGGTCAGGGACGAGATTGGGGAAGCTGCGTACACCGGCTTTATAGCTTGCATCTGGAAAAGGGGCCTCATAAGCAGCACATTCCCCTGCCGTTAGATGCGGACACGCCCTTGCCATGAGACGGCCGATGTCCAAGTCAGGATGCTCATTGGCCCAATCTCGCCAGGCGAGAAAGCCTTCGGAAAGGGGCACGTCACCCGTACCGAGTCCCGTGTTCATTACGAGAAACCGGGTGAACCTGTCAGGCACGTCCATTGGCAAGGTGAGCCCGAGAATTCCACCCCAGTCCTGACAAACGAGGGTGATGTGTTTTAGGTCGAGGCGCTCAATGAATGCCATGAGCGCTCCCCGATGAAAGTGGAAGGTGTACGCCGTATCCGCTACGGGTTTGTCGGAGCGACCAAACCCAAACAGGTCAGGCGCTATGACCCGCTGTCCTGAGGCTGTGAACACGGGAATCATTTTGCGATAAAGGTAGCTCCACGTGGGTTCGCCATGGAGGGAAAGGAAGACCTGATTAGCATCCCTCGGCCCCTCGTCCAGGTAGTGCATGCGCAGGCCTTGGTACCCCTCAAGGTCTTTCACATAATGGGGCGAGAAGGGAAAACCGGGAAGGTCAGCAAAACATTCGTCCGGTGTTCTGAGGACTTGTGTCATGAGGAAGCCTCGCTGCGGTCATATCTATGGATTCCAATTTATCAGCTGATTTTCGAAGTCTATTCTATATTCAACTCCCCGTAAGAAGTTCATGCCAAGCAGGCCCTTAAAAGGAACAGGAGGGCCTTGATGCTGAATGACGCTCACATATATGTCATCCTTCTTTATTGGACCTGCTTTCACGTAGTCTAGCTTCCCCACATAAGCACTGATTGATTTTCCTCCCGCAACCTGAGGCCTAATCCTTTTGAAACGTCTCAAATCTATATCTAATGCCTCTGCGATCTCCAAATGCAGGGCGATCATTGAAGCCCCCGTATCCAACATGAGCCGGGTCTCAATTTGTTTTCCTCGGTATCCCAGAATGACAGGAACCAATACCGCATTTCCTACCACTGGGTTACCAACTATAGTAACTCTCTGCACCCCTTTTTGCTTGAGTCTGGTTTCCGTTCGTTTTTTTTCCCATTCTTTCTGTTTCAGCTCCCATTCCAATTCACGCAAGATCTCCTGTTTCTTGAGTTCCTGCTCCCACGCCTTCTGGGCCCGCTGCCATTCTTCGTATTTCCTGTTCTCTTCTTCTTGTCTCTTTTCCAGTTCCAGGCGCTCCTTTTCCCGCATAATAGATCTTTGCTCTTCAGGGAGATCGTCATACTTTTCTTTATACGCTTTAGAACTTTCCCTGTATTCTAAGGGTATCTTGTCCATGCTATCCACAAAATGGCGGTTTCCCTCTTTATCCACATAACCATAGAACTCAGATCGCAATTCAAGAGGAAAAAAGAAAAACATAAGGAACAAAGAGAAGAAAATAGATAGGTTTGCTCTTTTCCGATTCATAAGTGTAGCTCGAACAAAGATATCACTTTGAGAAAGCACAAGCTCAAAGTGGAACCTGGTCAGGATCCAGGTTCGGTGACAAGGTCAAAATGTTTTCCTTCACGAATATAACACAAAAGCAATTGCCCAATCGAGAGAATTAGTTAAGGGGGCTTCACTCAAGATTCATAACAGGCTGGCATCCTTAAGCAGGCGGCCAATGACATCCTCTATCTCTTGGCCAACCGGTTGAAGGGGAGGACGCGGATGGCCCCCGAAATACCCAAGCTGATCCAAGGCACATTTAATCCCGGGTACACCATAGGTATTGACGACCATTTCGTTCAAGGAAATGAGTCTCATTTGAGTCTCTTTCGCCTTCTCCAGTTCTCCGGCTTTGAGCATTTCAAAAATCTCAACCGTTTCAGCCGGCGCCATATTAGAGAGTGCCAATATCCCTCCCCGTGCTCCAAGCATCAGGGATGTGAACAAGACCGAACCCGTTCCTTGGAATATGACGAAATCCTCAGGACAACTCTTAATCAATTCACCCATCAGGGCAATGTTACCTGAGGATTCTTTGAGACCAGCGATATTTGGGTGATCGGCCAGGGACAGAATGGCCTTTAAGGGCAGATCAAGACCCGTAAATTTAGGGACGTTATACATGAGAATGGGGATCTTAGTTTTGTCAGCCACTTCACGGTAATAGTTTTCCAGATTCTCAGCAGTCATTTGTCTCTTAAAATAAAAGGGAGTCACCACCAAACCATAATGCGCACCCGCATCGGCTGCCAGGTTGGTAAACTCAATGGTGGCACGGGTGGACTGCATCCCCGTTCCGGCAATAATCGTCTTGCCTTCCGAAGCGCTTGCACAAACCGTCTCTATGGCTTTGATGCCCTCGCGATCATTCATCAGAACGCTCTCTCCGGTAGAACCCAGGACGAGATAACCGGCCAGGTCAATCCTTTCAAACTTCTCTATATTTGATTTCAGTTGGGTTACGGAAAGATCTCCCTTTTCAAAGGGCGTCGTTAGGGCCGGAAAAATACCAGAAATGGAAGCAGGCATTGGTTTTCCTCCTCAAGCATATAAATATTTTTTTGAACTGCTTTATAATAGCCAATCATAGATGGTTCGAGTAAAGTGTCACTATAAAGGTCAATACGTATTCGTTGCCCGAATCTTAGCTTTTCCCGCTATGGTTTCAACCCGGGCTTATGATGCTGCTTTGCTTGTCAAACGGGTTGCGATAAGATTGTAGAGCCATGCGAATATGGCCCCCCCGATCAGACCATCGAAAAAGGCCCATATTAGACCTATAAAGCTCCCACCAGGACTGATACAGTAGCCACGATATATGCGTCCGATGAATGTGACCTCTCCGGTTGCGCCATCAAAGGCCATAATCCACCAAGTGAAAATAAAGAGGCCAATTCCCCATACCAATCCACAAGTCAGAGCAAATGCCCTTACATTGAATTTCATAATTCTCCTCCTTTTCTTTCTACCTCATATCCTTCTCTGGTTGGTCAATGATATGAGAGAAGCGTGCTGGGTAGATTTCAGTCATTTTCAAAACCCACCAGCTGTGCTGGTGAAGTGATTACTAAATATACCGTTTGGTAATGGAACTCGGTTATGCCAGTGTGAGGCCACGCCCCTTTTCTTAAGGCCATATCTATATTGTGAGCGGGAAGTGACCCAATATTTGAGGTTTAACGAGTAAGTTGCAGACTCCCAGAAGCTCAGGGGCGTAAACCCCAAATATTGGGTCACGGCGATGCCCGGTGGAATTTTTTTTGAGATATGGCCTCTCG
>JASFIT010000089.1:0-12675 GCA_050122535.1 Desulfobacteraceae bacterium
CCTGCACTTCGGTTGCTTAATGAGCCAGAAATGAAGAGGCTGATGGAGCAGACGTCACGATTTCGCGAGGTGCGGTCTCGCGTCTTGCGGGAGGAAATGGGACCGAAAAAGGAAGACCCTAAAAAAATTGACATAACTGGGTATCAAGAATACCATACCGACGAAGTTGTCTCTGATAGGGTTGTCGAAGAAATAATAAGGAAGGTGCATATGAAAAAGATTGAAGCGATTATCAAACCTTTTAAGCTGGATGAGGTTAAGGAAGCGATCTTGAAACATGGCGTCAGCGGTATGACAATAGCTGAAGTCAAGGGTTTTGGAAGGCAAAGGGGGCACAAGGAGATCTATCGGGGTGCTGAATACGTTGTGGACTTCGTGCCCAAGGTCAAGATTGAAGTGGTGGTCCCTACAGATCTGGTTCCCAAGATCGTTGAGGCCATCAAAGAAAACGCCCACACAGGACAAATAGGGGACGGAAAGATCTTCATCCGCCCCGTGGAAAAGGCCATTCGTATCAGAACAGGAGAGGAGGACGAAGACGCTATCTAAAACACCAGTCTCCTCAAAAAAGCTTGTTGCGGATTTTCTTGAATCGAGAAGATCCCTCATTCAACAGCACCTGAAAGGGGACTCGGGTTCCCGCATAACCCAAAAACACACCGGTCTCTTGGACCGGTTTATTCGTTCTTTGTTCCTTAGTGCCGGATTTGGAGGAAAACTCGAGGAAATAAAATGGGAGCGAATCGCCCTGGTCGCTCTCGGGAGTTATGGTCGGCGCGAACTTTGTCTCGGTTCTGACATCGACCTGATGGTCGTCTATCGGGGCAGCCTCTCCCCCGAAATGAAGGAGATTGTCCTTCGAGGGCTTTATCCCCTCTGGGATGCCGATCTAGAGGTGGGATACAATATTGTGACAATACAAGAGTGTATCCACCTTGCTATGAATGACTTCAGGGCCTTGACTTCGGTCATGGATGCCCGTTTTCTTCTCGGTTCCCGAGCCTTCTACCGCCAATTCCAAGAAGCTTTTTGGTCCAGGATTGAGCGAGAAAAAGGCTCCCTACTCAAACAGTTTCTAGTCGCTAAACAAAAAAGAGAAGAGAAGTATGAGAGTCAGAGCTACTTCGTAGAACCTGATATTAAAGAGGGTCTCGGGGGCCTCAGGGATCTACACTTCATGTCCTGGATGGCCAGGATATACTTCAAGTCCAGGCGTCTTAGCCAAATTAAGCGATACCCGGTTTTCTCCCATTTTGATCTACACAAACTTGGTTATTCCAAAGGCTTTCTCCTCAAGGTAAGAAACCACCTCCACCACCTGGCTAACGGTCGAAAACAGGACCTTCTTCTTCTCTCCTTTCAAAAGGAGATATCTCATACCTTGGGCTACAAGGATGGACCTCATGAAACGGGGCCAGAACGATTCATGAGAAGTCTCTACCTCCATCTCAATCGAATTCGATTCAGGTACGAAGAATTCTACGTAAAAGTTTTGGATATCATCGATCCTAGGCCGATCGAACCCCCATCCGCACGCCTACCGCTGGGGTTGCAAATGATGAAGGGGAACATTGTTCTCAAAAAGGAAGGCCTTTTGCAACAAGACCCTTTATTGATTCTCAGGGCATTCAATGAGGCGAACCGGCAAGGCCTTTTTCTCGGCTCAGGATTCATCTGGGAAGCAAGCAAAATAATTAAGACAGAGGGTGAGTCGCTTTTAGGGATGCCGGGGGCGAAGGAGCTCTTTCTCCATATCATTTTGAAGCCCAGGAATCCAAAGATCCTCAGACTCGCCTTAAACATGGGATTGATCGGCCTATTCATACCGGAGTTCAAGAAAATCAGAAACCTTGCTCAGTTCGATTATTATCATGTGGAGACCGTAGACCTCCATTCCGTGAAAACCTTGCAGGTGATTAATGAGATTTCAATAGGGGCCCATGATGATCGATGGCCGTTGTTTCAAAAGATCTACAGTGAATTAGAAAAACCAGATTTGCTTTTCCTTGCAGGTCTTCTTCATGACATCGGGAAAGGTTACTCTGGAGATCATGCCGAGAGAGGTGCCCAGTTGGTCCCGCGGATCCTAAGGAGGTTGGGCATAAATGGTCGGGCTTCTGAAGTGGTCTCGCTTCTGGTCAGACATCATCTCCTCATGGTACGTGTTTCTCAGCGGAGAGATCTCAATGAGGAGAAGACCTCTGTTCAGGTTGCGCAAACAATACAATACATGGAGCCCCTAAGATTACTTTTCTTGCTGGCCGTTGCGGATAGCATCGCCACCGGTCCCCTGGCCCATAGTGAATGGAAGATCATGCTCATTATTGAATTGTTCTTTAAAGTGAGCCATATTCTGGAAAGGGGGATACTCGCCTCACCAGATGCAACAAAAAGGCTAGAGGGTACCAGGAGAAAATTGAGCGTGCGGTTGAAGCCTGAATTTCCAAGCGAAAATATCCAGGATCTCATGGATCAGGTCTCCACCCGGTACTTTCTGAGCAACCCCTTAGAGGACATGGCAGAGCACTTTCGCCTTGCCTTGACCATGGGCAAGGAAAAGCTCTCATGGACTTTGCAGAAGTTGAAAGATGCCCCCGTGACCAGAGTCATTTTGTGTACACATGATATGCCCGGCCTTTTCAGTAAAATGGTGGGTGTCTTTGCGCTCAACAACATCAAGGTCCTATCGGCTAACATCTTTACCCTGAAAAATGGACTTGCCTTTGATGTGTATGAAGTGACCAATCCCCTGGATCCCTATCGCGAAGAGAAGATGTGGAACAAGATCCATGATGAAGCTTTGCGGGTTATTGAAAATCAATTTCCGCTGGACGAATTGATAAGTAAAAAGGAAAGACAGGGTTTTTCTTTGGGTGAGGGTTATGGTTCCCTGCCCAAAAAGGTAAAGATTGACAACGAAGCCTCTGATTTCTTCACCATCGTCGAAGTGAGTGCTGGCGATCGGATCGGGCTACTCTATGACCTGGCAAAGGAAGTCTTCTCCTTGGGCCTTGACATCCGGTTCGCGAGGGTGAATGCTGACAAGGAAAGAATGAACGGTGTTTTTTATTTGCGGGATGCGGGCGGAGAGAAAATCTTGGAGGACGAGCAGATTCAAAAAATAAAACAGACGATCATGTCTGCCATAGAGTTATAGAACAATGCTTTGTTTAGCACATATGCAATGCAAGGTCAGATTTGAAACTTAAGCCTACTACTGGTGGCGTGTAGGTGGGCACCCTAACCCGGTAGGGTGGGAATTGACTCCCGACCGCGACGAGCCCTATTGAGGAGAAGAAGATGACGAAAAGACTAAGAGTAGCTTCTGGAGTGAGCCAACTGGACCGCATCCTTGGAGGCCTTTATATTGGTGATAACGTGGTCTGGCATGACGATGCGGGCAGTCTGGCATACGTCTTTTGCATGAACTTCATTCTGGCCTCACAGGCGCAAAGCAGACCCCTCATCTATGTCAGCTTTGACCGATCTCCGAGAAACCTTCTGGAGAACCTGGGAACTTTAGCGGAGAATCCCTATCTCACCATATTGGATTGTTTCACATATGGCAAAGGGGCGGGCTCTGAGGTCTTCCTCAAATTCTATGAAGATAAGGAATCTGATTGGCCCTGCAATATTGTCAGGGTTGATGAACCGCGAAAAGAGGATAGGGTCATGGATGCATTTTATGGCATACACGGGACGATGGAAGGGGATGTGCGTTTCGTATTTGAAAGTCTCACCGGTATGCAGGAACTCTGGGGCGGGGAACAGCACATTCTAAACTTTTACACGCACTCCTGCCCCAGATTGTACGAGCTAAACACCATCGCTTACTGGATCATTGAAAAGCGAGCCCATTCGCCACGGCTCAGGGCCCAGATCAATCAGATTGCCCAGGTGGCTATCGATTTGTCTGTTAGAAGAGGCGTGACCTCGTTGACCATTCTAAAAGCTGAAAAGCGCAATCTGGATACACCAAACAGACCATACACGTACTGGCGCAAAGATCTTAACGTTACCTTTGATCTAGAAAGACGAACCACAGGTCGGATTGACTTGGGAATGCGCCTGAAAGAGTTCCGCATAAAGAGGGGATTGTCCCAGACAGAACTGGCCAAACTTGTAGGTGTGACCCCGAGCACGATCTCTCAGGTGGAGAGCAATCTCATATATCCCTCCCTGCCCGCAGTTCTCAAGATGGCCGAAGTCCTCTCCGTTGAGGTGAGTTCCTTTTTTCAGGAATCTGTGGATATGAGGGACAGGATTATCTTCCCAGCCGCAGAGGCCTTAGATGTGAAATTTCCAGATTTGCCCGAAGGAAGCATAGTTGGCAAACGGATGACCCCGTTAGATTTTGACCTTAAAGCGGAGCCTTACCTCATCGAAATCCTGCCCAATAAGGACCTTCCCTCCCATTTCTTCATTCACAAAGGTGAAGAGGTGGGCTATTTGTTGTCAGGCAAATTGCAGTTGAAGCTGGAAAAGGCGGTATACACAATCCGGAGTGGAGACGTGATTTACCTGACCACCGAAATGCCTTCCCAATGGAGAAATCCCGGCCCTGGGGTGGCTAGGCTCGTCTGGATCAAGGTGAAATAAGGGCACCCCTTGGACAAATATGAGCGGATCCCAATTTTTAAACTTGACAATTAGTTGTACTGATAATATAAGCCTATAAAATTAGTGAAAATAACAAAGCTAGAATTCAATCCATTTTTTTGTTCAGGAGAAAAAGAAAGGAGTGAGAAGATGGGGAATGGAAAGTCCCGAATGGTTCATGTCCTGGAATTTGGCTGTCAAGCACCACTAAAATTCTATATGCACTGTAGCGCCTGTCCCCAGTCTGAGGAAGATTGCACGGACCTGATGCTTGGGAAAGAGATTCTAGGGGGTAAAAAGAAACTCGTCTATAACGGCACAGATTATGTGGAGGGGAGTGTACATGCCAGCTCCTTCAACTGCACGGCCCCCTTACAATATTTCGAGAAGAGCAAAAAGAAATGCGGGCATATGGGGCGCTGCCGGGAGGAGGGATTGCTCCTTGCCCTGCTCTCCGGTAAGAGAGGACTGGATTACAGCCAGAAGACAACCATAGAACTTCCCCGAAAAAAGAGCCCCCAGAAAGTCGAGGAATCTCAAACGGTTGTTGCAGCTTCATGAGTTATTGATCGTCTATTCCTCCCTCTAACGTTCTCCCTCCTAAACCATTACAAATCCTGCCAGGAATCTGGCAGGATTTTTTTCTGGTCACGCACAGATCCCCCCTTTTGGCCTCGCCTGCTTGAATACCACACATTCTCAAACAGAGGTCAGCCTCACGTATGGACTGTTCCTCGCTGAAGGCCAGGTCGACTTCCCTGAAAGTCCTTTTACGCGCCGGAGTCGGGAGACAGGGCGCTGTGGGCTGAAGGCTGAACAAATCAGGTCAGGAGCCGTTAAAGGTGATTTCTCAGATCTGAGTTATGAGCCAATCATGCTTTCCTGCTTTTCCATTTCGCGCAGGATCGCCGCGTCAAGACCCTCTGACATTTCGGCCTCTATGAGCTCTGCTGAGTAGTCGTTTTTCTGTCTCAAGGCACGGGTGAGCTTTGCGAATCGTGTGCGCAATTTGACATTAGCAGCTAAAGACAGGGCCATGGAAAGCCTCGACCTGAGTTTTTCGTGAGATATCCTTTCCGTCTCCCCCAATGGACCCAATTCCTTTATATGATTGGTAAATTTCGTTATGAGTTCCACATAAAGCGGTGCCTCAGCAGCAGAAGCCCAGTCCAGCGCAAACCTATCTGGATGAACCCCTCCCATCTTTAGTAGCCTCCGGCTAAAATGGGCAGTGACGATGGCATCAAAATTACCAAACTGGTAATGACATTCCCCCAACTGTCATCCACCCACGAAAACGCCGTCAGACCCTGTGAGAAAAGCTTCGATGATGAATACCGGGTCCATTCTGCCCGTGCACATGATCCTGATCACTCTGATGTTAGGTGGATATTGAAAACGGGAAATCCCTGCGGAGTCGGCCGCTGCATAGCAGCACCAGTTGCAGAGGAAGCCCAGTATCTTGGGCTCAAATGATTCCTTGTTGTTCATGCCTCAATTGCTCATGGGTTCATCGTTTGTCATTTTCAAAACCCACCAGCTGTGCGCATGGTATAGTTAAGCTTCGCTGGTGAAGTGAATATTCACTATACGGCTTGGTAAAGGAACTCGGTTGTGCCTGCGTGATGCCATGCCCTCACTTCACACCCCTGTGAGGTGTAATCAAAGCCGGGTCCTTTGGGCATCCGGCCCATAGACCCCGGATTATTCACCTAGCGACCCGAATTTCCATGGGCCCTAATTTGGGCGAGGATTTCCTCGTTGCTAAAGCTGCCCAGGTATACGGCCATGGTTGGGCAATGAGATGCACATATCCCGCAACCCTTACACGAAGCAGAGATGGTTTCTGCCTTTTTCTTGTTTCCAATCTTTGCAATCCTAATCGCCGCATATGGACAAAGACTTTCACAAATCCCACATCCGATACAGGCCTCCTGATCTACTGATGAGACGATCGGCTCCACCACAACGTGTCCTCTTGCCAACTGAATACATGCCTTGCCAGCAGTGGCCTTGGCTTGGGCAATGGACTCGGATATGGGTTTCGGGGAATGGGCAAGGCCGCAGAGATAGATGCCATCTACAGAAAACTCAACCGGTCGAAGCTTGGGATGCGCCTCTAGAAAAAATCCGTCTTTTGTAAGCGGGACCTTGAGGGATTTTGCTAGCTCCCTAACATCACCGGGTCCTACGCCTACACTCAAAACAAGAAGTTCAGGATCAAGGACGATCTTTTCGCCCAGGACTTTGTCCAGAAATTCCACGCGGAGGCTTCCGTCCTCTTCAGTCACACGGGGTGGGAGATCCATATCAAAGTGAATGAAATTCACACCTTTTTCACGAGCCAGTTGATAAGCATCTTCCATGAGTCCGTAAGTACGCATGTCCCTGAAGAGAATCGTTATGTTGGCCATCGGGTTATATTTCAGAATCTGAATGGCATTCTTAACGGCCTGACCACAGCATACCTTGCTACAGTATGTGAGGTCCTCTCCCCTAGAACCCACGCACTGGATCATGACGATGTGGTTTGTTTTACCTATGCCTTTAGGATCGGCCAATAGGGCTTCCAACTCAAGTTGAGTGATAACCTGCTCCGATTTGCCATATAAATACTGATTTGGCTTATATGGTTCCCCGCCCGTTGCCACAACGATCACGCCGTGGTGCAAGCTCTTAGATTCCTCTCCCGTGCGGATCGTGGTTGTGAAGTTGCCCACATAACCAGAGACTTCGCCCACGGTGGCATCGGTATGGACGCGGATGAGATCATTGGACATGACCTCTTCCATCAGATTCGCAAGAAGGCGCCTTGGATCGTGACCATTGAGCGCAAACCGGATCTCTTTCAGGTTTCCGCCCAGATTTTGTGATCTTTCTACCAAGAAACACTCAAATCCCTGACGGGCGATGCTCAAAGCCGCTGTCATCCCTGAGATGCCCCCTCCGATAACCAGCGCTTTGGGGCTTACGGGGAGGGTCTGCTCGGGCAGAGGCCGAAGTAAGCGTGCCTTAGCCACGGCCATTCTCACTTGGTCCTTGGCCTTTTCTGTTGCTTCTTTAGGGAGATGGGAGTGGACCCACGAGCAATGGTCCCTGATGTTGGCCATCTCAAAGAGACATGGATTGAGGGCCGCATTTTTCAGCGTCTCCTGAAAAAGCGGCTCATGGGTACGGGGTGTGCAAGCCGCCACGACCACACGATTTAGTCGGTTTTCCCTGATCTTCTCACTGATGAGTTCCTGCGTATTCTGCGCACAGCTGTAAAGGTTGGTATCTATGAACACCACATTTTCCAAGGTTTCCGCATAATCGGATACCTCTGGAACGTTTACGACCCCTCCAATATTGCTGCCACAAAAACAGACGAAAACACCTATCCGAGGTTCTTCTCCTATATCCGTTTCACTGGGGTAGGTCTTCACGGCCACTTTGGTATTCCGCACATGGGACAAGACCTCCGCAGCAAGGGCCGCAGCGCCACTTGCATCGGACACGCTTTCTGGGACATCCTTGGGACCCTGAAAGGCCCCAGCCACAAAGACGCCCGCACGGGACGTTTCAAGGGGTGAAAAGCTGTTGGTTTTGCAGAAGTCATACTGGTTTAGCTCGATGAGAGCTGCTTTGGCAAGGGAATCGGCACCCTGCGGTGACTCAAGCCCCTCGGGAAGAACCACCATGCCAAAGGTTTCTTTAACGTGTCTCCCTTGCTCAGTAACGTAACTTAACTCAAGGCCGTTTTCTTTGTTCCGGATGGCTCCAAAGCGACTTCTGACAAAATGGATACCCTTTTCCTTGGCGCGGTTCCTGGCATAATCAAAATCCTTTCCCTGGGTTCGCATATCCATGTAGAAGATAGTTATATCCAAATCAGGATCGTGTTCTTTGGCCACAAGGGCTTCTTTGATGGCGTACATGCAGCAGACCGATGAACAATAGGCATTGCCACTGGGCAAATCCCTGCTACCAATGCATTGGAGAAATGCAATTCTTTTTGGATGCTCTCGATTGGATGGCCTGATGATTTCTCCAGAGGTGGGACCCGAAGCAGACGTGAGGCGTTCAAATTCCACACCAGTGATCACATCGGGAGATCTTCCGTAGCCATATCTTACCAATACATCCTTAGAGATGCGGCCAAAGCCAGGCGCGAGAATGACTGCTCCCACCTTGATATCCACATCGCGCGGTTGCTGAGTAAAATCTATTGCTTTGGCGAAACAGACTCTCTCACACTGTTTGCATTCTTTTCTTGTCAAGAATAGACAGGTGTTCTCATCGATATGAAAGGCGGCCGGGATGGCTTGCTGGTAATCTATATGCAGGGACTTGGTTGTGCAAAGCCCCTCGTTATAGGCGTCCTGTATGGGTACTGGGCAGTAGCTACTACATGTGCCGCAAGCTGTACAGAGATCCTCGTTCACGTACCGGGGCCACCGTCGAACATGGGCGGTAAAATTGCCTGATTGCCCCTCAAGGCTTAATAGCTCTGCCTTCGTGATGATCTCGATGTTGGGAGACCGCCCGGCCTCTACCAGTTTAGGGGCCAGAATTCAGATGGCGCAATCATTTGTGGGAAAGGTCTTGTCCAGTTGCGCCATAACCCCACCGATTGAGCCACCTTTCTCCACAAGATAGACGTAGTAACCTGAATCTGCCAGATCCAGAGATGCCTGAATACCTGCAATTCCGCCTCCAACGACCATCACGGCCCCGATTGCGTTATTATCTTTGCTCAATTTGCTCATAGCTGTGTTTTAGGAGTTTATGGATTGAAGTCCAAACTGGGACCCCCTGAAAAATCCAAAATGCGAAATTCGAATTCCGAAACAAATTCGAAATTCTAATGATCAAATATTGAAAACATGTAGATGTGGAATGGTGAATTGAGGGATTGAAAGATCCCTAAATTCCTGAATTCCTAAGCCCTAGAGTGATTAGTCTTCGATCAACTCGAGGGCTCCCGTATTACACCACCTTACGCAGGAAGGGCTGGGCGGGATGCCGCAGAAATCGCACTTCAGGGGAAAACCCGTCTCGGCTTCAATGAAAAAGGGTTTTTCAGGACAGGAAGCGCGACAGATCAGGCACATGTCGTAGCTCTCCCCTCCTATGATCAGGTTATGTTTGGACGTACAAGCCGCATCCACAAAGGGGCCGGCGATGGTTGGGAAATAGGTGGTCCCTTCATGGTAGACCCTGATGCGAGCCCTTCTGGGATTGGCAACTCCCTCCACATGATTCAGGGAACAAGCGATCTCACAGTGGCGGCACCCTGTACACTTGGTATGGTCAATCTTGATTTTTGGCATCCCTATCCTCCAGTTCCAGGGCCTTTAATGTTTCTGGATGTGGCTCTCCTTTCTCGGTCCAACCACGAAGGTGATAGTATTCATCAAGCATTTCATCCAGTTTGCTGATCTGCCCTTCGGCCGGACCTTCTGAAATGGGTTCCTTTAAAAACCTCTCTGGCAAAGTGTCATAGGTATAATCAAATCCGGCTCTCAGGTTAAATAGCCTCTCCAGAGTCCAGATTCTCTCGCCCATCCCGAGGAGATCCTCCGCCGTATAGCTGGTCCCCAGGCAACTGTTGACCATGGGCACAAAGTTTTTGAATTTCAATCCCATCAGCGGCCAGTTGCAAAGCCCCAAGGAATCCATGATCGCGGTCGTATCCTGGTACCTTTTGACCAGTTCTGGTTTGCCCTCGGGCGTCCATGGATCCAGGTGTTCGTGTACGTTCAAGACTTCATCAATAAAAGTATACGCATAGAGATGATGAGGTCCATAATTGGAGGTGGCGAAGTGAAGGCCCATTCCCTGGATCCCACGGGGATCAAAAGGGGCTATGGGCATGCCTTTGACTCCCATGAATCGTTTTGTCTGATTGTACTCCTCAGCAAGGGCCTTCCCCCCCTGTCCTAATCTCTTGGCATGTCCCTTTTTTGTGGACATGAGGTTAAGGGCCTGTAGCATCTCCTCTCCCTGGCCAAACCCAAGATCAAGTTTGAGGCTCTCCTTGGTGGCGATCTCTTCTTCCACCAGCTCCATGGCCGTGGCCATGGTGCCTCCCGTTGCGATAGGATCTAACCCCATGTTAGCACAGATCATATTGGCCATACCGATGATGGTTAGATCTGTAATACCGCAATTCAGCCCAAGGGCCCCGATGGCCAAATAGGTAGGCGCCATGCCTTTCCCTTTAAACAAGGGATTATCTGCGTCGGTCTTTTTGATACAAGCGATTGGACAGGCGAAGCAGCCCCTGCTTCTGAGTGAAAATGCATTTTCCAGTGCTCCTGTTCCCAGGTCCTTTGATTCCCTGAAGGAGGCTTTCTGGAAATTGTTCCAGGGTAGTATGCCTTTTTGATAGCAGAGACCCACAAAAAAGGCGGACCCCCAGGCGGACATGGACTGGGAGGTCAAGGGGGCACTGTTCAATTTATTTGTCAAGGTGTTGACAACCTGTACGAAGCGGTTGGCATCGGCCACCGTAAGGGAATGGTTACCCTTGACGGCAATGGCCTTGAGGTTCTTGGAGCCCATCACAGCGCCGATTCCGGCCCCTCCAACGGACAAAAAGCCGTCATTAATGATATTGGCCAATGGGATGAATTTCTCGCCAGCAGGACCGATGGAGACTAAATAGGTCTCCCGACCCGCCCACTTGTCCGCGAGGCCCTTTTTGAACATGTCTTCAGTCTCGGAAGTGGTGCGGCCCCAATACTCGAGGGCAGGCTGAATCTTGATTTTGTCGTCCATGATGGAGAGGATAACCGGGGATTCGGCCTTCCCCTCAAATAGGATCATGTCAAAGCCAGAGAACTTCAGTTCAGCCCCAAAATGACCCCGCATTTTGGCACAGGCAATGGTTCCCGAAAGGGCGCTCTTCGTCACCACATTGCATGAGGCGCCGGTAACAGCGCCAGTGCCCACCATCGGACCTGAGACAAAGATGAGTTTGTTCTCCGGAGAGAGGGGGTCAACCCGGGGGTCTATTTCGTCAGAAAGGACCTTTACGCCAAGGCCGCGACCCCCCATGAATTTTTCCATAAGTTCTTGGGGCAGCGCCTCAGTCCGAAATTTGTTTTCGGTGAGATTCACCCTGAGACACTGACCAGTCCAACCGTTCATAATCATCCTCACTCATTTGGACGGTTTTACAAAGATGGAAAAGAATTGATTGAGATCTCAAGGCGAGTCTCCCACGGACGAGGGGACACGCATTGAGTCTTTTTTTCTACTTTATAGTAACTAATGACAAATGACCAGTGACCAACGCCTCGTCGCTATGCAGCCCCCTTAAGCCATTCGGGTGTCTTGTCCTCCAAGGCCTTGTAACCGAAAACGACGCATGCCGTTTTGCAGCAACCGCAGCCAATGCAGTCGTCTGTCTCCACGTAAATGGAATTCTGCTGATCTTTTATGGCGTGCACAGCACAGACTATGAGGGCATAACAGTCTTTACAGTTGTGTTTGCAAATAACGTTGAGCATTTTTATCTCCTTCCAAAAGAAATTGCAGATTGAGGAATTTAGGAATTGAGGAATTAGGAAATTCCCAAATCCCCGAATTCCAGAATTCCAGAATTCCAGAATTAACTAACCTAAGATCTTGTCTATTTCCTCTTTGTCAGAATCCATCACATAGGGAATGCCTGAAATATCAGCCGCCTCTCTGGTCAGGGCGACCAGGTCACCTCGTTCAATATACTTCAGGGCAAATTTTCTCTCACCGGCCATGAGCTGCTGGAGCCCCTGCCGCAGACGGTCGATGTATGAGTAGATGCCAATGGCCCCCGGAGGTAGCGCATCGAATTCCTTGCCAAATCGTTCTCTCAACTGGCTTCCCACGGCAAAAAGCTTCACATACCCATCAGCAGCATCTTCTCCTTCCAGTTCCATTTTTTCGGCCATCATTTTGCCATGGGTCTTTCCCACCATGCCCGCAGTCATAATGGCCCGGCCAAAGAGGACGGCTTTCACATAAGGCGCGCCCAGAGCGAGCACCTTGAACATATGATCTTCCAGTGACAGCCCTCCTCCAACGGCGATAGGTGGAATGTATGAGCCTTTT
>JASFIT010000090.1:0-12656 GCA_050122535.1 Desulfobacteraceae bacterium
GATATCTATTGTGCCAGAGGGAGGTGGCTGAGAATTTGGGGTTTAACAAGTCTACGGGAGATTCCAAAGGGCTCAGTGGAGTAAACCCCTAATTCTCAGCCACTGCAAAGCCCGGTGGAATTTTTTTTTGAGATATCCCCTTTCGAAAAGGGGGATGGCCTCACTCTAAAGACTAGGGCAGTGGGAGAGAAATTATAGCCATGCCAAGACTATTGATAGTTACCAGCATAGCCCTGGGAAGCACTATACAAAAGGGTTTGAATTTGGATAATATTTGTGCTATCCCAATCCCGCATTTGGCTTGCAAAATTCTCATCAGGTTATATAATCGCCAAGCGCTTACGGGGAAACAGATTTGCCGACCGGTCAGAGACGTTTCCAGACAATCCCGTCAATAATACTTGGTAGAGGGACCCATAACAATTACAGGAAAGGAGATTGAAGATGAGTGCAAAATTGATCAAAGGCACCGAGATCCGAGAGGAGATCTTGGCAGAAATCAAGGCGGACGTAGACAAAATAAAGGAGGAACATGGGACTGTGCCAGGATTGGTCACGATCCTTGTGGGGGAGGATCCCGCCTCCATCTCCTATGTTACGGGTAAGATCAAAACAGCGAAAAGCCTGGGTTTCAAGGAGGTGCAAGATAGCCAGCCGGAGACCATTTCAGAAGAGAAACTACTGGGTCTGGTCGATAAGTACAATAAGGATGATTCCATACACGGGATCCTGGTGCAATTGCCCCTCCCAAAAGGCATTGATGAGAAGAAGATCCTCAATGCCATTGACCCGGACAAAGACGTGGACGGATTTCATCCAGTCAATGTGGGGCGGCTCATGATTGGAGGCTCTGAGGTCAAGTTTCCACCATGTACCCCGGCGGGGATCCAAGAGATGATTGTTCGTGCTGGAGTGGAGACGAGCGGGGCAGAAGTGGTGGTGGTGGGCCGATCTAATATCGTGGGTAAACCTATCGCCAACATGATGTTGCAGAAGGCGGATGGTGCTAACGCTACAGTCACAGTGGTCCACACGCGGACTAAGGATCTGGCTTTCCATTGCAAACGCGCGGATATCCTGATCGTTGCGGCGGGTGTTCCAGGTTTGGTCAAGCCGGAATGGATTAAACCGGGCGCGTGTGTTATCGATGTGGGTGTCAACCGGGTTGGTGAAAAGATCAGTGAAAAGACGGGCAAGAAGGTGGCGATCCTGAAGGGCGATGTGGATTTCGATGCCGCCAAGGAGATTGCTGGTTCGATTACACCCGTGCCAGGGGGAGTGGGTCCCATGACAATCACCATGCTCATGAAAAACACGCTCAATTCCCTGAAATTTAGTCTAGGGATCGCCTGATATTTGACCTTTCTCACAAATGCATGCACAAAAGGGGTTGAGTCCCTGGGGACTCAATCCCTTTCTTATCCCCGCCCATATTACCCCCCTTAAGATTTTCTTTGACTTTGATTCTGTTTTTCTTTATGTCTTTAATGTTAACATCCTTTCCCTTAGTTTTTTGAATTATTCCTAATTTTCCCACAAGAGCGTATTTGAGCTTATACAGGATTTAACTTCATTAATAGGTTTCCCCGAAGCAGATGGGTTTCAATATCCCATTTCAGATAGCCAACGAGAAGTCCATAAATCCATTCTTGAAAAATTTTCTAAATGAAATGTTCCGTCCAATGACTTGAACATTGAAAGGGGGGATCAAAGCACTGCATTCTTTGAAACAATATTTGGCAAGAGGGGACAAAGAGGCTTCACTAAGATGCGAACCTTAAACCAAAGGAGGGAAATAAAATGAAAAATCACAAAATTCTCACCCTGGGAAGCGTCTTACTTCTGGCCTTTCTTTTTGTTGTAGGGGCTGTGACACCCGTTGCCTTTTGTGCGGACAAGATAAAGGTGGGTTTGCCCATTTCACTCACCGGAAAATATGACGTGCTTGGAACCAGAAATCTGCAGGGGGCCAGGTTGTGGGCCGAGTGGGCCAATGAACAGGGGGGTATCCTAGTGAAACAGGCGGGGGTAAAACTTCCTGTTGAGGTCATCTGGTATGATACCAAAAGCGACAAGGATACCACCATCAAGCTGACAGAAAAACTGATCAATGAAGACCAGGTCCATTTTCTGCTGGGGCCCTATGGGAGTTCTTTGACCTTGGCCTCAGCGGCCATTACGGAAAAATATGGCAAGTTGATGTTCTCCCATTCCGGGGCATCTGATAAGATATGGGCACAGGGCTATAAATATGTCATAGGCGTGTTAACGCCCTCTTCCTATTATTACAAGAGCACCATGGAGATGCTGGCCGCTCTAAAACCTCCCGTCAAGACCCTGGCCCTGATTACAGAGGACAATCCGTTCAATCTGTCCATCCGCAAGGGTATTAAGAGATGGGCCAAGGAGCTGGGCTTCAATGTGGTTTTTGATGAAGTCTATCCCGCTCCGCCGACTGATCTCTCTCCTATTTTGAGCAAGGTGAGGAGATTGAGGCCTGATGCGATTTTGGCCAGTTCCCACTTCAAGGATGGGGCCCTGCTGGCGAGACAGGCTGCAGAACTGAGGGTTGATACCAAGTTTTTTGCCCTGGGCTCTGCACCTTCTACAACAGAGTGGTGGAATGCGGTGGGCCCAAAAGGGGCCCGCTACACGGTGGCCACCTCCCAATGGGAGCCCATTGATGCCCCAGACCCTGCCAGGTTCCCGAACTGGTACGGCCCGAAGATGACCGGTAGGGAATTTAATGCCTGGTACAAGAAACGCTGGGGAAAGCCGACCGATTTTCGTGGGACCCAAGCCTTTGCGGCCGGGCTGGTGGTGCAGTGGGGCATTGAGAATGCGGGAAGTCTGGATACGGATAAGGTGAGGGCCGCCCTGAATAAGATGGATATCATGACCTTTTATGGCCGATCCATGATTGATCCTGCAACGGGTATCCAGGTGGGTCATGGCATGGTCGCGGCGCAGTGGCAGGCGGGGAAAAAGGTTGTGGTGGGTCCTCCAGACCTTGCCGTGCAGGAAATTGTCTATCCCATACCGAAGTAGGATCGTAGGCCCAGTTTCTTAGTGGAAGGAGGGGAGGTATAACCTCCCCTTCAAGTTTTGATAAGGGAAAGGATCCTTTGATGATCGATCTTCTGGGACTCATAGAGACGAGTGTTAACGGCCTTCTTATTGGGGGTGTATATGGCCTCGCCGCCCTGGGTTTGAGTCTGATCTGGGGCGTGATGAAGGTGGTGAACCTGGCCCACGGGGTGTTTATTATGTTGGGAGCCTACCTGGGTTACGGCATGTATCATGTGCTGGGTCTCCATCCCCTCTTCTCCATGTTGTTAGCCATACCCATAGGGGCCGGGATCGGTATCATCCTCTATCGCTACTTGATCAACCGGATCTTGGAGGTGGCCACCAACGAGCTAGAGCAGGAGATGATGTGTCTCCTTTTTACCTTTGGCATTTCCATGATTATCTATGGGGCAGCCCTGAATATTTGGGGGTCCGATCTTAGGGGGGTTCCCACCCTCATGCCCACCATTTTCCTGGGAGACGTTGCCATTCCCTCCTCTCGCTTCATCGCCTTCATTTCTGCACTGGTCCTGGGTGGGCTTCTATACCTCTTCCTCAAAAAGACCATGATCGGAAAGGCCATACGGGCCGTTACCCAGAACCGCAACTATGTGATGCTGGACGGCATTGATCCGGTCAAAATCTTTCAGATTTCTTTTAGCATTGGACTCACGTATGCCCTGATGGCTGGCGTGGTCATATCTCTGACCTATCCGGTCACGCCCATCATGGGTGTTTACTATCTCCTGAAGTGTTTTACTGTGGTTGTACTGGGGGGCCTGGGAAATCCCTTTGGGGCCTTTTTGGGCGGGCTGATCCTGGGCTTGGCGGAGAGCTATACCTCCCTTTTTGCCACCTACGCCCTATCTCCTGCCGTGGCCTTTATTACCCTCCTGCTCATCCTCATATTCCGACCCGGAGGCATACTGGGTACATTGAGATAGAGATGAACCTTAAAAACAGAATATGGTGGGGGCTGATTTTCCTGGGTGGTATCTCTTTTTTCGCCTGGGCGCCCCACAGTGGCTTCAAAACCACCACCTATTTTTTCCTGATGATCAAATATATCTGCCTGGCCATGAGCTTTAACCTCATTGCCGGATACGTGGGATATATCAGCTTCGGTCACGTGGCCTTTTTCGGCATCGGCGGATACGTGACAGCGATCTTGGCCACCAAGACGGCGCTAGGGGACTATGCCTATCTCTGTATGCTGTTGGGGGGCGTGGGAGCGGCAACAGCCGGGTACTTCTTGGGTCGTGTCCTCATGAGACTGCGGGGCGCCTATTTTGCCATTGCCACCATCGCCCTCAATGAAGCCCTTAAGGTCATCATGTTCAATCTGCCAGAGGAGTTCAGTGGTGGGAGCTTCGGGATTCCGCTCCCGGCCATTCGCAATCCCATGCTGGCCTACTACCTCATGCTTCTGGTCAGCTCAGGTGGGTTGATTACCATCTATTATCTGGTGCGCTCCAAATTCGGTGTGACCCTGAAGGCGATCAGGGAGGATGAGGATGCGGCCATGGCCATGGGGATCAACGCCCCAAAGTATAAGGCGTGGGCCTTTTCGCTGAGCACCTTCATGATGGGGCTGGCCGGGGCCATTGATCTTCAGTTCATCGGATACATTTACCCTGAGGCCGCTTTTTTTATTGAGACCAACGTGGAAGTGATTGCCATGACCATGCTGGGGGGGATTGGAACGACTCTGGGTCCGGTGATCGGGTCGATCATCCTTTTTATCGTTGCGGACTTCATCTGGGCACGCTGGCCGTTATCCCATTTGATTTTGCTCGGGTTTGTCTTGGGGATATTGGTGATGTTTATGCGGCGTGGAATTCTGGGTTTGGCGGAAGACAAGATCCCCGCTTTGCGAGGTAAGATCAAGTAACCCGGGCCTTGGGCCCCTTCTTATCCACCACTCCAATACGCCAATAGGAGCGCAGCTCTCGATCCTTACCAATTGATCCAAGGCGTAACGGCCTCTCGCAGATTTATCTCTTCCGTGGTCCCTTCAAATGTGACACGCCCAAACTCCAGCACGTACACGTAATCTGTAATTTTAAGGGCCTTTTTTACATTCTGCTCCACCATCAGGAGTGTGCGTTTTTCTCTTCTTAGCTTCTCCACCTCCTCAAAGATGAGGTTGCTCACAATAGGGGCCAGTCCGGCCGTCGGCTCGTCAAAGAGGATAATTTGCGGATCAATCATGAGTGCCTTGCCGATCTCCAACATCCTCTGCTCACCCCCGCTGAGATTACCCGCATAGACCGTATGCCTATCCCGCAGTACCGGATATTTGCTGTAAATCCCGTCAATGCATTGTTTGACCCGGCGCTTGTCCTTTTTGAAGAGCCAGGCGCCCAGTTCCAGGTTTTCCTCCGCAGTCAGAAAAGGGAAGATGCCGCGGTCTTGCATAATAAAAACGATGCCTTCCAATGGCATGGAGAAAGGGTCCTGCCCCGTAATGTTCTTTCCGTCCAACATGACCTTTCCGTCCATGGGCTTGAGAAAGCCAAAGATGGTCTTCAAGACCGTGGATTTTCCTGCGCCGTTGGGGCCGATGATGGTGGTTATTTTCTCCTCACGGGCCTGCATGGTCACATCCAGGAGCACCATGATATCCTGATAGTAACCCACCGTGACATTTTGCATCTGCACAAGCAACGGACTTAATCCCCCAGATAGGCCTCAATGACCTTTTCATCGGTCAGTACACTCTGCGTGGGCCCTTCCGACAGTTTTTCGCCAAAGTTGAGCACCACCGCCTGGGTGCACAGATCAGAAATGGAGCGCATGTCATGGCTCACGATAATAAAGGTCTTTCCCCTACCATTGAGTTCCTTGATGTTGTCGATGAGCTGGGCCTTGATCTCGGGATGCACCCCTGCAAAGGGCTCATCCATCAGGACCAGTTGCGGGTCTGTGACCAGGGAGCGGGCAAATTCAAGGAGCTTCTGCTGTCCCCCAGAGAGTTCAAAGGCATATTGGTCTCTTTTACCAGATAATCCCACGAAGTCGAGGAGTTCCATGACTCGGTTCTTGAGCCTTTCCGAGCTATCCTTGAGGAAGATGGTTGGGGCCACCATGTTCTCCAGCACGGACATCCGACGAAAGACTCGCGCAATCTGAAAGGTTCGGGAAATCCCCAATTGCGCTATGTCATAGATGGGCAGATCATTCAGCCTGGTGCCCGCAAAGCGGATCTCTCCCGCCTCGGGCTTGTAGACCCCGTTGATCACATTGATCAGTGTGGTCTTTCCCGCGCCGTTGGGCCCTATGAGCCCAAAAATGCTCCTCTCCGGAACAGAGAATGAGACACCGTTTAAGGCAACTACGCCGGCAAACGATTTTTTAATATCCACGATATTGATAATCGCAGTTTCTGCCATGCATCCACTCATACAAGAAAAGAGAAGATCCGTCAAATTATGAGAATAGGGAAAGATCAAATCGGTCATCCTATTCCATTGGCGCGGCGCCAAACCGGTCCTTAAAGTGGGAGTATCTAGTGGAGGGCCCCCTTTGCATTTCAATGATATTATGTTAAGGAAATGCCTCTGGACGAGTTTAATTGATGCGTTTCAACGGTGAAAGAAAAAAAGAGCAGGGATGTCTCGTCTAACGAAAGGGGGCGAAGTTTAGGCCATGAACATTCCGTTCATCCTTGATAAGGCGTTGAGTCTTTATGCCGATAAAGAGGCTGTGGTTTGCGGTGAGGCCAGATTTACTTACAAACAATTTGCTGAGCGTATCTATCGGCTTGCCAATTTTTTGCACTCCAAGGGTTTGGGGCCGGGAGACTGCGTGGCCATTCTGCATCAGAACAGTCACGAGTTCTTGGAGAGCTACTTTGCAACCGCCCAACTGGGAGTCATCCTCAATCCACTGAATTTTAGACTCTCGCCCAAGGAACTGGCCTTTATCTTACAAGATTCGGGGGCTAGCCTTTTGATTGCATCAGAGCGTTTTGCGGGGAGCGTGGAATCCCTTGCGGAGATGAGAACAGACTTGAATCAGGTGGTCTGGACAGGCTCTGATGTGGAGACATCCGCCCCATTGGACTCGGTGTATTATGAGGATGTCCTAAGAAATGAGAAAGCAGTCGCACCCCCTCTGCCCCACATATCGGACGATGATGTGGTCCACCTCTATTATACGAGCGGCACCACAGGACGTCCCAAAGGGGTGATGCTTTCCCACAAGAATGTCTGTGTTCATGCCCTTGCGGCCGTTGCGGAATTGAAACTGGGTGACTATGACAATTGGATCCATGTGGCGCCTCTTTTTCATCTGGCGGATGCATGGGCCACCTTTGCCGTCACTTGGGTAGGGGGAAAGCATGTTATAGCAGTTGATTTTGATCCTCCTTTGGTCCTTTCCGCCATCCAGCAGGAGCGGATCACCATCACCAACATGATTCCCACCATGTTGAACATGCTCGTTAATACGCCAGGGGTGGAAACCCATGATTTCTCTAGTCTGAGGGCTATCTTGAGCGGCGGCGCCCCCATCGCTCCTGAAGTGGTAAGAAAGATCATGGAGACCTTTAAATGTGATTATATTCAGACCTACGGCATGACAGAGACGAGCCCCTACCTTACCGTTTCCATTCTCAAAGAAAACCTGGCCCACCTTTCCGACGAGGAGCAGTTCCTCTATAAAGCCAAAACGGGTCGCCCCTTTATCGGCGTGCTGCTCAAAGTGGTCAGGGAGGACGGAACGGAGGTGGCACCAGATGATAAAGAGGTGGGGGAGATCGTTGTAAAGGGAGACATCGTGACCAGGGGTTACTGGAACAGGCCCGGGGAGACGCAAAAAGCCCTGAGGGATGGCTGGCTTTATACGGGTGATATGGCTGTGGTGGATAGGGAGGGGTATGTAAATATTGTTGACCGCAAGAAGGACGTGATTATCACAGGAGGAGAGAACGTCTACTCAGTGGAGGTGGAGAACATCCTGTATACCCACCCTTCTGTACTGGAGGCGGCCGTGATTGGCGTGCCCGACCCCAAATGGGGTGAGGCGGTGAAAGCAGTAGTGGTACTAAAGCCCGAGGAAACGGCGACAGCCGAAGAAATCATACAGTATTGCAAACAGCATATTGCCAGGTACAAAGCTCCGAAATCTATTGATTTTGTATCCGAACTGCCCAAAACCGGATCAGGGAAGATTTTCAAGAAGGGACTCAAGGAGAAGTACGGATCTCAGCCGAATGCCTAGCAGGCTGCTGGAAAACGCTGTGACCATCCTCTGATGTCATTCCCGCGAAGGCGGGAATCCAGTTATTTTCCTAAGTTCTGGACTCCCGCCTCCGCGGGAGTGACAATATGGTGGCGTTTTTCAGCAAGCTGATACTTGCCAGTACTATAAATTCGAATACGAGAAGATTGTGTTTTGGACTCATTCAGTGATGGGCTGTTCTTGAATGACGATATGTGAAAAGATATTCCAATGACGGAGTGAAGCGAAGCCAAATATGGAAGGCTATCCTTTCCCACCTCCAGCTTTTAGCTGGTCCATTTTGGCGATCATAACCCTTAAGTACTTGGCGAACTCTCCGGCGCTTCGAAATCTTTGATTTGGGTTTTTTGCAAGAGCCTTGTCAATCATTTGCTCACATGGTTTTGGAACTTTAGGATTTATTTGGCGTGGAGAGGGATGTCTGCCCTGTGTGATTTGATAAAAAAGATTGGCCAAGGTCTTTCCATGAAAGGGCAACTGTCCGGTTAGCAGTTCATAGAAAACCACCCCAACGGAAAAGATATCTGAGCGACCATCCAGTTCCTGTCCATTAATCTGCTCTGGAGACATATAATTTGGCGTTCCGAGCACAATTCCGCTCTTGGTTTGGGAATCTGAAACCGCCTTGGCAATTCCAAAATCCGTGACCTTTACCTTTCCATCTTTTAGAAGCATGATGTTGGCCGGCTTAATGTCCCTGTGGATAACCCCTTGTGCATGGGCATAATCTAAGGCCTTGGCCGTCTCCGCCAAGATATAGAGGATCTTTCTCAGGGGAAGGAGAGATCCTTTTCGACAGTATTTTTGCAAGTTCTCTCCATTTAAGAACTCCATGGCCAAGTAACTGAGATCGAAATCTTCTCCCACGTCATAGACAGCGACAATAGAGGGATGGGAGAGCTTCCCTGCAATTTGGGCTTCCCTGAAAAAACGATCTTTTATTTCCTGGAGACGATCCTCTTCAAATTCGTCGGAAAAACGGATGGTCTTGATGGCTAAGAGACGGTTTATTTTAGGATCTTTTGCCTTGTAGACAATTCCCATCGCACCCTGCCCCAGTTCCTCGATGACCTCATATCTTCCCACAGTGGGTCTGATCTCCAGGTCATCTGAGACCACTATTTTGTCTTCCTTTTTCCCCTCAAATCCGCCCAAGGCGAGAGAGCCAATGACCTTCTTCAGTTTGGGCATGCGCTCATTTAAGTCCCTAAAATGTGCGTCTTTTTGGGTTATATACTCATACACGGAGATGGCCTTGTTTATCATCCTCTTGCGCTCGTAATCGAGGCCCAGGTTGTAAATCACATCTTTCATGGCATCATCCAGAGGAATCTTTCGAAATTTTTCAAACGCCAAATCGAGCAATCCCTGGCTCTGAAAACTGAGTCCCAACATTCTATTGGTCTCTATACTCTCTCTAAGGCCCAACTGCTTCTGCCTCAAAAAAAGCTCCCTTACAGAGGTCACCAAATAGATAGTGATCAGGGAGAGGCCGATATAGAGGGTCTTGAGCCATATGTTAAGTACCGTGAATGAGAGGATACCCATCATAAGCACAAGAAAAAGCAACCCCAGGGTAGCCCCCGTGCGATTTACAAAGCTTAGACGAGGATGGACTATTGAGGCGAACAGGCATAATAGAAGCAGGATGAAGCTCTCCACATATTTCATGAAATCGGGGCGCCGCAGGTATCGGCCGTTCATCAGATCGTCTATGATATTGGCCGTAAGCTCAACGCGAGGCATCTCGGGGTCAACAGGCGTATTTATCGTGGGGGCCCCTTCTGCCGTATACCCGATAAGCACAATCTTATTACTAAATACGGCAGGCACCTTTTTCACCTTCATGATATCAATGAAAGAATAATAGGGAAATGATCGTCTTGCCCCTTTGAATTTGATGAAAATCTCCCCTTTTGGGGAGGGCATGATGGGTGTCGTGAGTTGGATCCCCTTGCCCTGGGAGATGACCTGCTCAGGCCTCTTATCCAAATAGTCAACGGCCATTCGAAAGGCCATGGAGGGTATGATGTGACCCCTGAAATTGATGAAAAGAAGGTGCACTTGGCCTTTCAGGAACTCAAGGGGCGGAGCGTTTATGTGCCCGAGACCGTGACTGTTCTCTGAGAGCTCCACAAAGGGGGTTGTTAATTGGTTGACTGAGGCAATATGCTTGAATTCCGTCCTAACCGAAGGCGATCTCAGTGAATTCCTTGCCAGAAAAGAGTCTTGGGTAAGCACCAGTTCTGTGTCGTATCCACCGTAATTGCCCACAACGGGTAGGATGATGTTCCCGCTCTCTTTGACAGAGTGGGAAAGGACTTTATCGTTATCCAGGTTTTTTTCAATTTCCTCTAACCGATTCAATATCCAGGTCTCTTTCTGGGTTGGCTTGCCCCGACGCAAAATAGCCCCATGGAGATCCCTCACCTCCATGAGTCCCTGATTTTGCTCCCTATTACTGAAGAGTAGGTCGAGGCCGATCAGCTTGGCGCCATTATCCTTGAGGATCCCGATCATATCGGCAATAACACGTCTGGGCCAAGGCCAGGGACCCAATTGCTTGATACTCTTATTGTCAATGTTAACGATAGCAATCCTGTTCTGACCCACGTTGCGCGGTGCATCCAGTCGCATCTCAACGCCATAGATGACCCTTTCGAGGGACTCAAAGATTCCTAAGGAAAATTGAAATATAAGGGGCAAGATGAAGACGAGTGCCACGAGGGCACCCACGAGGATGTCTTCTCTTTTGATGGGTATTTTTTTCATTCTCCTCTATGGGTGATCCTTGGACACTTTCCCCTGCCCCGAAAAAGCAAGGTCTGTTTCAGAATCCTTTTGAGCAGATGCATATCGCAGGCACGGGGAGATTCGTCCCAAGAACCACACAATTGAACGAATTCTATCGTTATCTTAGAAGCTTACATATATTAAATGTACAGCGGCTTAATGTCAAAATAATTCCGAATCCAATAAGCCTTTGCAAATCACCAGAGAGGTGAAATTATGTGAATCCCTCCCCAATAAAAGAACCACTTGGCCCAGTATTTAAGAGCTCTGTAACCCACTCTCCGTGGCCTCAGTAGCACGGATCAAGACTTCGTGGGGATATTTGTCCTGGCAGGGGGGAATTTGAGCCAGATTCGATGATTTCACTTGAAAATATAGCCAAAAAATATTAAAGTTAACGGGTAGTTAAAATTTATAAAGGAAATATAAGCCTTTTCGGGGTAGCTTTGCAGGTTGAACCTTCAAACTGAATTCTGACTTCCTTACAGGGTGAGGGTTCTTGCTCCAGGGGTGCGAGTCCTGGAGTCACGCAGGTCCATGGGATAAAGAGCAGGGAACAACGGAGCAGGGATGGAAATACCGAACATACAAGACGCAAAACCGAAAAAGACGGATAGGAATAAACAAAAGAAGAATGCTGCCTCCAGACGCAAATTAGGAGACTTATTGGTTGAAACCGGACTTTTGCCACCCGAGAAACTCACTGAGGCCCTCAATATTCAGAGACAGACGGGCAAAAGACTGGGGCAGATATTGATGGAGATGGAGATCATTTCCGAGGATGAGATGGCCTTCGCCCTGGCCATGCAACTGAAGATCCCTTTCATTGATCTCAATGGGTATGAACTTCAGTCCGAGGTGGTGGAAGCGATCCCAGAGGAGGTTTCTCGTAAGTTTGTCTGCATTCCCGTAGCCTTGAAAGAGAATATTCTTGATGTGGCTATGGCTGATCCCCTCGACCTGAACATGATCAAGGATCTGCAATTTATTACGGGATACAGCATTCAGCCGGCGATTTCGACCCCCAGTCAAATTGTGGAGGCGCTTCAAGAGCATTACCACCCGGAAAAAACCATTGGCGAAGTGGCGAACGAGTTTGGCGGCGAAGAATTGATGGAGTTCTTGCCGGAAGGGGAGGTGGAAGAGGAAGAGCAAGAGGACGAACTCATTGAAGTGGGGCATGACTCACCCTTTGTGAAGATGGTGGACCTGATCATCAAGAATGCCATTAAGAAGGGCGCCAGTGATGTTCACATTGAGGCACAAGAAAATCAGGTCAGGGTTAGAAATCGTGTGGATGGGGTATTGCAGGACTCTATTAAACTCCCCAAATGGACCCAGCCCATCATTATTTCCCGGATTAAGGTATTAGGGGCCATGGACATATCAGAGAGACGGCTTCCCCAAGACGGGAGGATAAGAGTGAGGGCCAAAAATATCGCGGTGGACCTTCGGGTCTCTACCCTCCCCACCTATTATGGTGAAAAGGCCGTTATAAGGATCTTGAATAAGGAGTCCACCTTCCTCTCTTTGGATGATCTGGGTTTCAG
>JASFIT010000091.1:0-12498 GCA_050122535.1 Desulfobacteraceae bacterium
TTAAGTCTCTACGGGTAAGCTATCTTCTATCGTCGCCAAGTCAAAAGCCAATCGCGCATGTTCCAAGGCAACAGCCGTCCGTTGGCACAAATCCATAAAGAGGGCCAGATCCTCTCTCGTAAATCCAAAAGGTCTTTTCTGGGAGTCAACATAAATAGCGCCCATTATTTGTGAGCTACTGATCAAAGGGACACATAAAACAGACTCTATTTTCAGTATTCTTAAGGTATCTAAAAGCTCATGTTCTTCTTCAGTCTGAACATCTGAAATTACCAGCGGCTTACCCTCTTCTATCACTCGTTTGACAACGTCACGGCAGTATGATGTGTTTGTGCTCGCAGCAGGCGTATTGGTTCTTGATATCACGTCTAGAATTTTCTCTGTTTCAGGATCAACCAAGATGAAAGCGGCCCTGTCAACTCTTCTAAGAAGATCCAAGATACAATCTAGTATCTTTTCCAAGGTCTCATTTATAGGCAGATTTTCCGTCAAGAGTTCAGACACCTTATAGAGCAATTCCAATTTTTTTTGATTGGCTCCGTGTCCATGCACTAAAAAGATTCCGCTCTGTTCATCTGTTCCCTTGGTAAGCCCGATCGAATCAAGGAGAGGCATCATTTCCTTTACGAATTTTTCGCCCAGACAAATCACGGTCATTCCAATAGCTATGGGAACTCCCTCTCTGACTTCGAGTTCAAGTCCAGGGGCCAGATAGTTGCCATCAAAGAAGGTTTTGTTTCGACTATCCAAATCTGTGATTAAGTACTTGTTCCCTCTTTTCACAATTTTTAGATGCTTGCGAGAAACAGTTTTGTCCCTGATTTGGATGTCATTATCAGAAGAGCGCCCCACATAGGTAGCAACCTCTCTGAGTTCGAATGATCGGCCTATTTCTGGTCCGTTTAAAATATGAAGCTTGCTCATGAGTTCCGCCAGTGATTACAACTAATTATAAGCGAGGGAGCGGACTGGTGTAAATCTCAAAAAAATACCAGCAGAGTACCAGGTGAAAACTGGGATTAAGATAGGGATAAAAGGTGGGATCTGAGATTGGTTTTTTTATTCTTCAGCGCGAGTTTCGCCCTAAGATTCTCTCTGTGAAACTCAATGGCCCTTGTAGATGAATTCAATAATTCTGCGATCTCTTTGGTGGTTTTGCCCTCCTTAACAAGATTTGCTACCTGGATTTCTGTGGGGGTAAAGTCCAAATCTTGAGAGGACAACTTCCTTACGAACGGGGATGTTATCTCATTCAGAAATGATTCGACGATATCCCTGTAAGTCTCTTGTCTTTCGTTCAGTCCGCTCTTCTTCATCCTTTCTAAATAGGGCAGAACCATCCACTTCATGTTCAATTTCACCTTCTCTTCAAGCTCTATTCTATCTTCATCTCTTTTGTTCAGTAGGACTTTCAATGCGGTATTCGCTTCCTCAAAATTACTGGTCTTGACCTGCAATTCCTTCTCTCTCGCTTTCAGCGCTTCCTCTGCGCGCTTGCGCTTTGTAATTTCAACCCAGGTTATCAGTTTGTATTTGAATTCCGCGTTTTTTGTTACTGGTGTAGAGCTTATCTCAACCCAGAATGGCTCCCCATTCCTCTTTTGGAATAGCTTCTCAAGCCCTTGAACTCCAGTCAGCAAATACCGTTTCAGCTCGCTTTTGTCTCCAGACCTTGGGTCATCTATCCACCAGGGGTATGGTGCCTTTTTGCCAATTACCTCTTCTGAAGTATAACCGGTCAGATCTTCTAGCATTGGATTCACGTATCTTATCGAAGTGTCCTCGTTGACAACAATTATTGGAGTGGGGGAATTTTCCATGAGGCTGGATGCGAATTCTTCGCTCTCCCGCAGCGCCTCCTCCGCTTGCACCCGGTCTGTGATATCCCTCGCAATGGCCTGAAATCCCATAACCCTATCGTCCACCACATTGAGCCGCACATTTTGGCCAAGCCATATCTCTTTCCCAACCTTAGTAATCACTGGAAATTCATGGTAGGTATTGGGGATTTTTTTCACGAATTGCAGTCTATAAAATCTTTCAATATCTTTACGGTAGTCCTTTCTAATGAGTTCTAAATAGAGCTTGCCTATTAGCTCTTCCTCAGAATATCCCGTTATCCGTATCGCAGTGGGATTGATGAAGGTGAAATACCCATTAGCATCGGTCAAATAGATTATCTCGGTCGCATTGTCTACAAGCTCTCTGTAACGTTTCTCGCTCTCCCGCAGCGCTTCCTCGACACGCCTGCGCTCTTTTATCTCCTCTATCAAGTTCTCGTTTGTTTCCGCAACCTCAGCGGTACGTTCTTTAACCTTTTGTTCGAGCTCAGCATAGGCTTTCTGAAGTTCTAGTTCAATACGTTTACGACTTGCATCATCTCGGGCCACTGCATATATTAAGCCTTGTTCAGGATCGGGCATTGCTGTCCATGCCAACCACTTGTATGAACCGTTCTTACAGCGGTACCGATTCTCAAAGTAAATTGTAGGCTCTCCGTGGGACAGTTTTTCGACTTCAGCCATAGTTGAAGCTCTATCATCGGGGTGGATGAGATTCAAAAATGTTTCCCTAAGAAGCTCATCTTTTGAATAACCCAGCGTTTTCTCAAAAGCTTTGTTTATATGTCTAAAATAGGTATTCGTATCGGCAACACAAAGCATATCAATAGAAAGGTTAAAAAGGCGATCAAGCCCCATTCCTTTTTCGCTTTGCCCCATTTCCTTGTAAGTCTGTTTTTCAGTCATTTTTTTGATCCAGATAGGGTAATTTTACATTTTAGTAAATGTCTATTGCTTTTACTACTTGTAATATGGTCCATTCTTCCCGAATTTAAATATTCTAACACAATATTATAGTTTTTTGGAGACAAGCTTTTATAATGTTTCCTGCCATATAGTGGAATCTGGAAAAAGGGCAAGATACTTCTAGTAGTCAAAAGTCTAGTTATGTTTCATAGCCCCCCTTTTGCCAGTATCATTCTTGGTGCTTTAAGATCAGATTTCTGCATGAGAGAATTGTGGGAGAGAGCCCATTCCATTCATATGGTCGCGGCGGATTGTTGCTGAAACACACCCTCGCCGTCTCTGCCATGCACGGCCACAGGAAGGCAAGCTCTCACCGAAAAACATCCTTTGGCTTCGCAGGATGCGCGGATATACGAGTGGCTTTTTAGCGGGAGCATCGGTTTAGAAGGCAGAAAATAAGCAGAAAAAAGAGGGAATGGTCTTCGGATGCTCAGTAAGGGTGAACGATTTTTTGATATCTACAGGGTGGCGCCTGCTTCCTCATAAGAAGGCAGTTCTTTTGTCCGGGGAGGCTCACCTTTCTTTTTGGCCACGCCTTGGATCTCAACAATCTCATATTTTTCATCTCGAAGGGGAGAGAGGGTCAGTTCAATAGGGACTCTTCTTCCATCCGCGTGAAGGATAGTCACCCGAAAGGGATTGCTCATTACTCTTTTTGACAAGGAAACGATTTGGCTTTTTACCACGCGGGCAGACTCGGAAGCCATAAAATCCCTATAGGTCATGTGAACAAGGGTATCCATTGAGTATCCGGTAAGCATCTCGGTCCTGGGATTACAGAAGATCAATCGGCCGTCCATGTCCATGGTGAAAACCATGTCCTCTAAGTTTTCAACGAGTGCCTGATACTTTTGCTCGGATCGACGCAGTGCCTCTTCAATTCCTTTGCTCTTGGAATAAAGCAAGGCATTCTCCAGCGCCACGGTCGCCGGCGTGCTCAACCCGGTCAGAAGAAGTAGGTCATCCTTTCGAAATCCGTACGGCACGTCAATAGAGTGCACGTAAATTGCACCCCGGACTTCAGACTTGAAGATGAGTGGCACGCACATGATAGATTTGACCCGCATCATCTCTATGCTATCTGAAAGATCCGCCCTATCTTCCTCACTGGTGTCTGACATCATCACGGCTTTACCTTCCCGGATGACGCGATTTACGATCGTTCGGCTGTAGGTAAATACCATCTCTTCTTTATTTTCTTTCGACTTCACGATGATCTCTTTGAGTTGGCCGGTCTCCTTCTCAAACAATAGGATGGCACCGCTGTCTATCCTTTTGAGACAAGAGAAGATGGAATCCATTATCTTCTCAGCAATCTCATTGATATGTAATGATTGCATCAGGGTCGTGGAAACTTCGTGGATGAGTTCTAGATGTCTCTGATCGGAGATGCGTCTGTTGCTGTGGGGAAGGTTTCGCCATTTTTTGCCGGTGGGCTTGAGAAGGTCGATGGAATACTGGGTGACCAAATCCTCCTCTGAGGTCCCCTCCACCAGGCTAATGAGAATACTCCCAATCCCGATGGGCAGACCTTCTGTGACATGGCATTCCTGACCAGGTTCTATTTCCTTTCCAAAAATCCAGGTTCCATTTTGACTGTTAAGATCTTCAATGAAGAATTGACTCCCTCTCCTGAGGATTCTTAGATGCTTCCGAGAAACAGAACGATCCTTAATCTGGATATCATTATCAGGAGCCCTTCCCACAAATGCTGTATTCCCATTAAGCTCAAAGGAATGGCCCATCATCGGTCCGTTGATGATATAGAGCTTGGTCATGGAACCCCCCCTCTTCAAAAAGAGAACTGCTCAATCTTGACGGTCGGTCGCCTCAATTGCTGAGGACAAATAGAATAGATCACACAGCGGGACCTGCCTACACTGATTCATAATTTTTACAAGCAAATGACATGCCTGCCGAAATCACCGCATATTTGAGATATCTGAACCCCTTGAGTTTTTTGAAAAATTCAGGATACGTCCCGGGCAAGCATCTAAATGCTTCAATCCAGATATGTATGATATTAGATACGGGCCCATGGATCTTCATGGGGAACCGGTACACCCTTAGGCCAACATGAAAAAAAGCAGGATTGGCATCTGGACCTCTTCAACTAGTTGTGATTCTTCCATATCCTGCATATGCCTTGGCACTTGTAAACGGGATGTTATTCTTCCCCATTTTCTACTAACTTTCCCTAAGGTTATCAATTTAGATACATGTTATCTTTTTCTTTCAAAGTACTGATAAAAAAGTAGACATTCCTATAAATGTTTGTTATTCTTGCGGTTAAATTCCGACAGTGTTTTGATGGAGTAGGTTCGACAGTATGAATAAAACATCTTCAACCTCTGGTTCCTCCATAGATCGCTTGAAGGAAATCTCCACGTGGGTCTCCTCAGTATTCGATTTGGATGAACTTCTGGAACTCATCATTGATACGGCCACCCGTATGGTTCAAGCCAAGGCCAGTTCCTTGCTCTTGTTGGATAAAAGGACCAAAAAGCTGCACTTTAAAGTGGCCACTGGGGAAAAAGGGGAAGAAGTGATGAAATTTGAGGTCAACCTGGGCCAGGGAATCGCCGGATTCGTCGCTGAAACAGGAGAGCCTCTTCTCATTCCCGATGTGAGCAAAGACCCCCGCTGGTACAAGGAAATTAGCGAATCCGTGGGCTTTGAGACCCGGTCCATAGCCTGCGTCCCCATGAAGGTGGATGGCGAAATCATCGGGGTCGTTGAGATTATAGACAAAGAGGACGGCAGCCCCATTCGCAACGAAGATATGACCACTCTGACGGTTTTTGCCGAGTTGGCCTCTAAGGCGATCGGCAATGCCCAGAGAATCGATCAGGTAAGAAAGGAAAACATAGATCTCAAAGAGGAACTGGGGGACAAACACCAGCTCGTCGGGGAGAGCAAGATCTTACAGAAAGTCATATCAGATGCCTTCAAGGTGGCCAACTCCAAAACCAGTACCCTCATCCTTGGTGAGAGCGGAACAGGCAAGGAACTCTTGGGCAGATTAATCCATCAGGCCGGTCCCAGGAAATCCAAGCCCATGATTGTGCTCAACTGCGCGGCCCTGCCAGAGACCCTGCTGGAGGCCGAGCTCTTCGGTCACGAAAAGGGCGCCTTTACCGGTGCTATGGCCCGAAAGATAGGAAAGTTTGAAATAGCTGATGGAGGCACCCTGTTTCTAGACGAAATTGGAGAGATGTCCCCGGGCATGCAAGCCAAGCTGCTTCAGGTGCTTGAAGAGGGCGTCTTTTACCGGGTGGGGGGAAATACGCCCATATCGGTGGATGTAAGGGTCATCTCGGCCACCAACATAGACATCGCCCAAGAGGTGGATCAAGGAAAGTTCCGAGAAGACCTCTATTATCGGATAAATGTGGTACAGATCCAGATGCCCTCCCTAAGAGAGAGGCGAGAAGACATCCCTCTGCTTGTGGATTACTTTTTGCGTATTTTTAAGCAGGAAACGGGACACCCAAATCTAAAGGTCTCCGAAACGGCCATGAAAAAGATGGTCGAGTATGATTGGCCCGGCAATGTGCGGGAACTCAGAAATGCCCTTGAACGTGCCGTGGTGATGGGCAACGGGCAGGAAATCTTACCCGAGGATTTGCCCATTTCCCGCCAAAGAGCCGTGCAACCGGGGCTGGAGGTGGGATTGACCCTCAAAGAGGCCCTGGACAGGTTCAAAAAAGAATTTATCACCATAAACCTGAAACACGCTGGAGGTAATCGAAGCAAGGCCGCGAAAGTCATGGATGTTCAAAGGACCTACCTATCCCGACTCATATCCAAGTACGGTATCCAAGAGATCTGATAAGCCTTCCCATTGCGCCATCTCCACACACCAAACAAACCTTCCCAAGTTACAACTTTTGCCTTGCGGCTCTTAACTCAGCGATCTGCTGCCCAAATTCTTACTATCCTTTCATTGCAGGGTGATGATGAGGCTATCGGAAGCTGGTTTTTCGACAGTCTCGATGCTTTTCTGAAATACCTGGGGGAAGGTAGCGAGAAGGGTGATTGTTTGGGAAGATCAGAAGGGTGAGATCAACTAGACAGTTCCAATTCCCTGTCTTACGTGACCTCTTTAATGTATTGATCCAGGATTTGCCTGTCGTTTCCACTCATTTCACGAAACTTGACGCCCATCCCAGGGGGGCCTTTTTCATAGTCTCCAGGTTTTCTTGACCAGACCACTTCACAACTAATCTTCAATGGCTCCGCAATATCCGGTAGTTGGAGTTTGAGGAAAAACTCCTCACCCTGCGATAGGGGCCGCTCTGTTTTGATGAAGAGACCTCCGGAACTAATGTTTGTCGCATAGGCCTTTACAAAGGCCTGACGATCTTTGAAAGTGAGGGAAAGGCTCTTTGTTGCTCTGACCTCAGTTCGACAGGAGAACTCTATGGCCCTGCTGACTGTCTTCTCAAATCTGTGGACCATGGCCACAAGGACAGACCTGAAGTCCGCAGAGAGCTTATTAAACTCATCATCCAGGGAGGTCCGATCTATAAGACCAAGGGTCGTCTCGCCAATAGCCCGGGCTGTGGCGGTCCTTTTTATTCCCGCGATCAAATTGAGTTCACCGAAGATCTCACCCTGCTGGAGTACACTTAGAACGAACTTCCTTCCTCCAACGTTCTTCGAGATCTCTACCGAGCCTGAGATTATCATGTAGACCCAGTCCCCAGAACTACCCTCTTTGAAGATAATTTGGCCGTCATTATAGGTTTCTTCGGATGCTATATTATACATGGGAAACCCTTCTCGCTCAGCCCTCGGGCTATTAGACAATTCTGATTTCTTAATCTGGCACAAAAATGCGAAAAATCAAAAATTCCTTGATGGAGTATAGGCCAAAAATCCCTGAAAGTCAAACAAGATAGCGCCCACATCGCATTTTGTACGACCCAATCCTCGCTTTCCACCGCTTCGCCGTTTCCAAATTGGAAAAGATGAAAATCTGCCCACAACCAGCAGGACGGGAGATCTTTATTCCATTACCCTTTTTGTTCATGGCGACAGTTGTGGTATGAGTAGGTTTTATAGGTTTCCTGTCCAGACGGCAGGCCTGGTGTTCTCATAATCATTGCGTCTTCGAAAATGTGCGTGGAGCATCAAAAAGTATTGGCATAATATCTTGTTCGTTCAGTATAATTTTAGAGATACTCCCCACAGTAGAACAACCGAAATCTAATGAGAAAAATTTGCGTTCTGAAAAATCCTATTCAGGACTATGCCTGGGGATCAAGGACAATTATACCGGAACTCATGGGGGATCCGGTTCCTTCGGAAAAACCGCAGGCGGAGCTCTGGATGGGCGTTCATCCTACGGCACCCTCCCAGGTCTTGTGCAACGGGGAATGGATATCCCTGCCGGAATTCATAGGAAAAGACCCTGAAGGGATTCTTGGAGGGGGGGCTGCAAAAAAGTTCTCCAAAAAATTACCCTTTCTATTTAAGGTCCTCGCCGCAGCCAAACCACTCTCCATACAGGCCCACCCCAACAAAGATCAGGGCCGGGAAGGTTTTGCACGGGAAAATGGAATGAAAATTCCTTTGGGTGCGCCTAACCGAAACTACAGGGACGAAAATCACAAGCCTGAAATCATTTGCGCGCTGACCCCTTTCTGGCTCCTGAATGGATTCAGAAAAATTGACAATCTCATTGCATTAATCGAAAGAATTGGCGCACCAGCCCTCAAAGACAAAGCAATCCTTCTACAAGGGCAACATGAGGCTGAAGGCCTGAAATTTTTCCTCACCGCTTTGATGACGATGGATCAGGGCACTCAGAGGCAGTTGGTCACAGAGGTCGTGCATCATTGTGAGGAGCTTTCGGCCACGGATCCGGGGTTGGAATGGATCGTCAAGCTCAATCAGGAATATCCAGGCGATATGGGTGTCCTTTCCCCCATCTTTATGAACCTGGTTCAATTACAGCCAGGTGAAGCCTTGTACACCCCAGCAGGTAGGCTTCACGCCTATCTGGAAGGTGCCGGAGTGGAACTTATGGCGAATTCCGATAATGTGCTACGGGGTGGATTGACCGCCAAAACCATGGATGTCCCTGAGCTTCTGAAGATTCTGGACTTCACGCCCAATGAAGTGGATATACTGGAGCCAGAGAGGCGTGAGAGCGGTGAGGAAATCTACCGCACGCCCGCTAAAGAGTTTTTGTTGTCCGTGATTTCTCTTGTTAAGGATTTTCTTTTTGAGAGTATCCAAGAACGGAGTGTGGAGATCATGATGTGTTTAGAGGGAGATGCCCGCGTCACCAATTTGGGCACGGGTGACGCTCTTTCTCTGACCAAAGGGACGGCCATCATTGTCCCTGCCGCGGTGGAACGCTACCATATCGAAGGTGAGGCAAATATATACAAGGCCACCGTTCCTCCCTAATATTTGCTTGGCATTCAGAGCCACAGGTGAATGAGGTCCGTGCCTAGAGATCTATCTATTGCCTACTTTATCTCTCCCCATGGGTATGGTCATGCTGCCAGAGCTGCTGGGGTCATGGAAGCGGTGTACCAACTTCATCCGGACGTGTATTTTGAAATTTTTACAAAGGTACCCCGCTGGTTCTTTGATGATTCGCTCTCAGGAAATTTTGGGTATCATTCTTTGCTCACAGACATTGGTCTCGTGCAAAGGACACCACTCCACGCAGACATCTCAGAGACTGTTAAGCGTCTAAATCATTTCCTGCCATTTGATTCTTCCAAGATCAGAGGCCTGGCAAAACTGACAAAGAAACTGAAATGTGTTCTGGTCATCTGCGATATCGCACCTATGGGCATCGCGGTTGCTGGGGAAGCAGGGCTCCCTTCCCTGCTTATCGAGAACTTCACCTGGGATTGGATTTATCAGCGATATGCAGAACAGGATGGGCGAATAGGTGATCACATCAGCTATTTGAAAAGGGTATTCAATGCAGCCCAATTCCACATTCAAACCGAACCTATCTGCGATCCCTTTAGTGCTGACCTCACCACTTTCCCCGTCAGCCGCAAAATGAAAACGTCAGCCCACGAAATCCGAAACCAGTTGGGGATACCCGAAGACGCTCAGGTAGTGCTGATTACTATGGGAGGCATTGAAGAGAAGTACGACTTCTTGGAAAAACTGGCCGTCAGAAGAGATGTTCACTTTGTCATTCCGGGATCCAGCAAACAGGTGATGATTGATGGCAACTTGGTGCTCCTGCCTCACCGCTCAGGTTATTTCCATCCAGACCTTGCAAATGCCTCAAATGGGGTTATCGGCAAAGTGGGTTACAGCACCTTGGCTGAAATCTATTATGCAGGGGTGCCCTTTGGATATGTGGCCCGAAGCAGGTTTCGCGAGTCTCAAAAATTGGTCTCTTTTATTGAGAGTAGAATGCCTGGTCTGCCCATCTCCGGAGATCAATTCTACAGTTGCGATTGGCTCTCTTCTCTGCCAGATCTTCTGGCCTTACCCCGGATCAACCGAGAAGATCCTCGAGGAGCAGAACAAGTTGCACGTTTTGTTTACGATCTCATCAGCTCCACTTCAGTTTGAATTCCATTTTTCTCGCTATTTATCACTCAGAGAGTCCGCGGACCCAAAAAGGCCTTAAAGGTTCCCTGAGGGCGCTTCTCCCCTTTTACATTTTCTATTCGGTAATTTCTTCGAATATCTCTGTGCGGTCCCATTCAAGCCAGTATTTCACCGAAATTTTATCCAGTTCGTGAAAGTATTGGTGAGATCGAAATCCATACTTTTTAGACAATGCCTTGATCACTTTCCCTACCTGAGCCTTCACTTCGGGCTTGACGCTGAGGCGAAGCCTTTTACCTTTATGTATAAACAGAGCCTCTGGTTGTCCCAGATGGGTATTCGTAATGGTTGCCCGGCCAAGGCTTGCTCCCGTGGATACCTGAAGCCCATCGCTCATACAGCTGAAGGGTGGCTTATAGCCGGAAAAGGAGATGACCTCCAGTTCATCAAATGGCGCACCCAAGACCTCTCTTGCCCTTACGCCCATCTTTGCGCCAATGATAGACCACATGCCCAGGTGTCGGTGAAGCTCATTGGTCAGCAGAACGGCCTTCCACTCCTCAAGACCGTGTCTCTGGATGATCTGAGTCACGTAGGGGCTGACAAATTCATTGAATTGATCTGGATCCGTGGGATACGCCTTGAGACAAACCGGTTTACGCTCATCTAATTGCGCTTGCTCATGGGCACTCAACTTTGAAACTAGACATACAGACACAAAAAGTATCCAACCGAAAGTCATTGCCTTGTTGATTGCCTTCTCCATCATTTTTTCCCTCCTTCTCTGAGCTTAATTTGCAATGTTTCTCTTTCTCCCCTCGATGCTGGGAGCGAACTGAGGGTGGCAAATGAAGATGTGATTCCTGACTCATTTATGCGCGATTCTCGCTGTTGTCCCGACGCTTTTCTGCTTCTATAAATATCCGTTTGATCTGCGGGTATTGCTTTTTAATGGCCCGGTTCATCTCTGCGATGACCGTTTCAATATCTTCGGCTGTCGCACTGTCTCTGAAATCCACGCTAAGATTGGCGAGGATAAAGTCCGGCCCCATGTGCATGGTCAGGAGCTCATTGACATGTTCGACCAGCATATTCGATTTCACAATTTCCCTGATGCCCTTTATCACAGGACGGTTGGCGCTTTCACCAATTAAAAGACTCTTGGTTTCATAGGCCAGCCAGATGGCGGTACCAATGAGTATCAAGCCGATAACAATGGATGCCGTACCATCAAAATAGAGAATCCCGGTTATATGGGTGAGGGCGATACCGGCAAAGGCCACCAGCAGGCCGAGCATGGCCGCGGTGTCTTCAAACAGCACAACGAACATGGAAGGATCCTTGCCATGCTGAATGGCTTCGATATACCCCCACTTGCCTTTGGTGCGGATAAATTCATGGAATGCAAAATACCATGCGGCTCCTTCAAAAAGTAAGGCAAGCCCCAGCACAATATAGTTGATCAGAGGATTGGATATTGGCACGGGATGTCGAAGATGGTGGATTCCCTCATAAATCGAAATACCGCCACCCAGTGCAAAAATGAGAATGGCAACGATGAAACTCCAGAAATAGACTTCCTTGCCATGGCCGAATGGAAAATTTTCATCCGCTGGCTTTTTCGCCTGTTTCAGCCCAAAGAGCAACAGTATCTGGTTGCCGGTATCGACCAGGGAATGGATCCCTTCCGAGAGCATGGCAGAACTTCTGGTGATACCAGCCGCTGCAAACTTTGTAATGGAAATAAGTGTGTTGCCGATGAGGGCCGCAATAATAACTTTCTTAGATCCTGAGGCCATTTTGATTTAGTGGTTTTACTATGTAATTTTTTTGCGTGTTTATTGTTAACGGCTAGCCTTTTAGCGACCGCTTGTTAGCTGGCGGGCGCCGCCTAAAGAAGTGTAGAACTGATAAAATCCGGATTCATCTTCTTTAGGACGCGAACCATGTTGTTCAACTGGACCTGCACGGTCCCTTCATACATTTCCACAATGCGATTATCCCGGTACCTCCGTTCAACATCCTGATCCAGAAAATACCCATAGCCCCCGAACACCGTAATTGTTTCATCAATAATCGATTTAGCCGTCTCAGGCACGTGGTGTTTCACCATGGAGGTAAAGAGGGCCTTGATATCATCGGATGTTTCAGG
>JASFIT010000092.1:0-12420 GCA_050122535.1 Desulfobacteraceae bacterium
ATATTTTCCTCTTTTCTTAGGCCATCGTAGAGTGTGGAGAGCCCCAACCTTATCCCGGTTAGTGGATTGTTAATTTCATGGGCAAGTGTATATGCCATGTCTGCAACAGAGGAAAGCTTTGCCGCCTTAACCGCTTCCTGCTCCAGTTCCTTTCTACGCGTTACGTCGTGTATCACGCTCATGACGTGAGTTATCTCCCTCTTATTATCAAATATAGGAATGGAGATGGCTAATAGCTGACGATATTTCCCAGAGGGAGAACCATAAGAAAATTCGTGGTAGGGGCTTTTCACTCCGGTCATCAGAGTGTTTTGGAGCCTGGAGAATATGGCCTCTTTGTGCCGCACGTCAAACTCCGGGAGAAAGTCCATAGGGGACCTGCCCATGGCGTCTTTTGCTGGGATCTCAAAGACCCTTTCAAATGAATCATTGACAAAGACCACTTTTAGCTCTCGGTCATGCAATACCACGGCCGCTTCTATGCTCTGAACAATGCCGCTCAGGACCTGTTCACTGATCTTCCCGATTCTTTTTATGGTGTTTTTTTCATCCTTTCCCATCAGGGGCTCCTTACACCTGTCAACACCGTTGAAAATCCCCTCTGTCTCCCCTTTAGGAAAGGGAAGGACTTCGTATCCCCTTTCGGTAAAGGGTATCAATGCGGTGAACTGAATAATCCTATTCCAAGGATCGAAGACCTTCCCCCTTTATTAAAGGGGGAACAAGGGGGATTTTGTCTCAGAACTAAAGGCCTGTCGGCTTATTAAACTGCTCAGGCACGCCAACAAATCTAACTCATTTTGCCCATTAAATAAAGGGGGCAATCTCTAAACCGCCATTTACTTTTAGGAAGGATGATGGGACAGGGAGGAAAAGAGACTTTGCGGAGATTTGATAATGGATTGCTAAAGCTTGGCCAACTCCCCGCCATCCATATAGATCACTTCACCTGTCATGTAATCTGAGGCATCTGATGCCAGGTAGACCACCAGGGGACCCAATTCATCGGGCTCTCCATGCCTTTTCAGAGGAATTTTCTCCCGTCTAACGGATCCAAGCTTCGGGTCATCAAGCACCACCTTCATGGGCCGGGTATAAAAGGCGCCCGGGCCAATGGCATTCACCTTGATATTATGAGGAGCCCATTCCACGGCCAAATTCCTGGTGAACTGTAAAACCCCTCCTTTACTGACGGCATAAGGAACCATGCCTGCCCTGCCTTTCACACCAAGCACCGAGGCGATGTTGATGATTCTCCCACCTCCTTGCTTCATCATGATAGGGCCTGCAGCCTGACAAAAGAGAAAAATGGAGGTCAGGTTCGTGTTCATGGTGGTATGCCACTCTTTCAGGTCAAGTTTTAAGAAAGGCTTGACAATGGCCACACCTGCGTTGTTTACGAGGATATCGAGTCGCTCCAATTTGGACACGGCCCTTTCCACCGCCCGATCCACTGAAGATTTCTTGGTGACATCGCAGACCAGGGAGATCGCCCTTCTCCCCAATGCCCTGATATGTGAAGCTGTTTCTTCGATCTCCTTTTTGGTTCGGGCCGTCACAACCAGATCCGCGCCTGCCTCTGCCAAGGCCAAGGCCATCGCTCGACCTAAGCCCCTTCCTGAGCCCGTGACCAGGGCCACCTTTCCGTCCAACCTGAACTGATCTAAGAGCACCTTCGCCTCCTATTCCTGCAAAAAACCACGGTTGTTTTCCCAATCGGTATTGATACGACCAGGATTGGGAATTCTTTATTCCATCGGTTCCTACGATGTATGCTGCTTTATCCCTGCAATAACATTTGACTCTATCAACGGGAAATACCTGGCCGCTTTGAGAATACAATATCTAAGTGTTAGATCACCTACCAATGCGCAGCCCACCCGCAGGTAAAGTACCCCGTGTGTCGGTTCTATAGATTTGGCATAGAGAAGAAGGGTCAGAAATGTTGGAACGATAAGAGCAATCAGAACGACTCCCACGTAGAAGAGGGGGGCGAGTTGGCCGCTGGTAAGCAACTTCAGGGACTGCTGTGCGGCCAATGAACCGTGCTTCGCATTCCACAGGTAAAAGATCGTTAGGAAAACGTATGCAAAGAGGGACCATCTCGCAACGGGTTCCAGGGCAGCCAACATCTCGCTCTGATTGACGCCCAAGCTCAATCCTGTGACCATTTGTGTCCCCAGCCAAATGCCTGAGGCTAAAGAGAGCACCGGGACAATGGCGGAATTCCAAAAGGGCAAGGCGGAAACGATACTTAGCGTGATAAACCCGTGGATAATCACAAAAAATCCCAGGATGCTCATAACAACCTTGAAGAATAGAGAACTGCTCTCCCAGGGCAGGCTTTGGAAATAACTGAGGGAAGGGGCGAGCTGCAAGACCCCCAGAATCAGAAAAAGGCCTACGATGATGAAGCCTCTTGAGAGTTCCGATGTGCGGGGCCGAAATATGGCACGCCAGACCCTTTCTGGTTTACCCAAATACACCAGATGAAACCCCCCACCCAATACGGCGCAGGTTATCCAACCTATTGCCCCACCAAGCCAATACCCCAAGAAGAGAGAGACGAGATAAATTCCTGCTCCTATCTCGGAAAAAAAGAAGGCCAACCAGAGCAACAGGCCTTGTCGGTCTATCCATTCCCTCTGCGGGGTAAAATCCATCATCCAGAGATATGGTTTCATGGCAGTACTCTCCTCCCCTTTTGGATTATCGATTCATGCTTTCCAGAACTAAACCGTGAATATGCACTTGATCTATCTCTATCAAAGAAACTCTGTTGAACTTAAGAGGCTTTACGTTTTGCGAATTTTGATAACATAACCCCCATCTCTTTAATATGTTCCCGCATGAGGCGCTCGGCCAACACCGGATCTCTCCTGGCCATCGCCTCAAGAATCTCCTTGTGGCATGTAATGGTATTACCACTGCTATGTTAGCACCAATTGGGTGTCAAGGAAAAAAAACAGGAGATATGGGGGACATCTTTTTTTTTGTGGTTGTGAATTGATATGTAACAGACCCTGTGTTATTTTCCATGTTTCACAGCTGGAACAAGGAATGGATTGAATGCGCAAAGCGGTAGAGAAATGAGACCCATTTTTGATGAAATCTGGAGGCGTGCAAAACCCTATCTCAATACGCGGAATAATGATATCCATACAGAGATCTCCGTAAGATTCGCTGAAATGCTATTGAAAAAAGAGGGTGGAGATGAAGAGATCGTTATACCTGCCATCATTTTGCATGATGTGGGGTGGATAAGGATCCCGGAGGATGAGCAACATATGGGCTATGGGCCGGACATCCAGTCTCCCCGTGTGGTGAAAAAGCATGAACTTGAGGGTGTCCAGATTGCCAAGGGAATCCTGGAAGCTGTAGATTATAATAAGGAGAAGATTGCCGAGATCTTAGAAATTATTGAAGGCCATGATAGCAGAAAAGAGACAGGTTCAATAAATGAGAGCATTGTCAAAGATGCAGATAAATTGTGGAGATTTTCCAGAGAGGGTTTCACGATTGATTGTGATCGCTTTGACTTGAAACCCATGGAAAGGGTCAAAAAAAAGGACCTGGATATCGACAGGATATTTTTCACTGCATCTGCCAAGCAGATAGCAAGAAAAGAAATCAAGGAAAGATTAAAGGAATCAAAAAGTGCGGGAAACTAATACAAGCGCATTTAATATTGTTACAATTGTCATTGCGAGCGACTCCCGCGGAGGCGGGAGGAGCGCGGCAATCTCAGCCTTCACGCCGAGATTGCGGAGCCTGTTCCGAGCCAGGCACTTTCTAAGAAAGCACGCCGACAAAATATGAGATTGCCTCTCGGCCGTGAGCGCAAGCCTGAACTGCTCGAGGCCGAACGGCTTTGCCCCTGCCTCTATCTGGGCTCGCAATGACGGGCGAGGAAACTCTCTCCTCGCAATGACACTTTAGTTATCGGGTCTATATTAGTTATTTTCATTCATCTTCATTTCAAGTTGAATTATTCATATCAAAATACTATAAGTTCTTCCTTGGAACATGAGTTCGCTTAAGAGAAAACAGTCAACGACCATGAGCATTTCTCAGAATTCATTCGCTTTGCTTTTGTGCTTTTTGTTCATATTCTTTTTTTAGAAGGAGGGGAGCCAGAATATGGCCACATTATTTGAAGAGAATACAATCAATGGAATGACGATGCGCAACAGGGTAGTCCGATCTGCCACCTGGGAGGGGATGTGCGAGCAGGACGGCAGGCCCACGGAAAAATTGGTCAATTGCTATGCCGACTTGGCACAAGGTGGTGTGGGCCTGATTATTACAGGCTTCACGTTTGTACGACAAGAAGGAAAGGCGTTACCCGGTAAGATGGGCATCCATACTGACGACTTTGCGGGCGATTATAAAAACTTGGCCCATGCTGTGCACGACCCCGGAGGCAAGATTGCGGTCCAGTTGGTCCATGCAGGCGGTAAGGCCGACGCCAAAGAAGCTGGCCGACAGCCCCTTGCCCCTTCGAGCTTGGAGGATGAACAATTTCCGGAGATGCCCGCCGAACTCACGAAGGATGAAATCAATGATATTGTTACTGCGTTTGGACAGGGGGCCCGCCGCGCCAAGGCCTGGGGCATCGATGCCGTGCAGCTTCATGGCGCCCATGGCTACCTGATCAACCAGTTTCTGTCTCCGCACATTAACCGCCGGGGGGATGAGTATGGCGGCAGTATTGCAAACCGCAGCCGGTTTCTGCTCCAAGTGTACCAAGAGGTTCGGGACACGGTCGGTGCCGATTTTCCGGTGCTTATCAAGCTGAACGCTTCGGATAACCTGGATGGCGGTTTAACCATTGACGATGCAATTTACGCTGCCAAGAAACTTTCAGACGCCGGTATCGATGCCATAGAAGTCTCATCCGGCACCTCCGCCTCTGGCGACAAAAACCCAGCGCGCGTGAAGATAAACAAACCAGAAAAGGAGGCCTATAACCTGGAACTGGCCGTTCAGATCAAGGAGGCTGTCAGTTGCCCGGTCATGGTGGTGGGCGGATTCCGGTCATATGAAGTTGCGGAAAAAGCACTCCAGGACAATGGCGTAGATTACATTGCCATGGCCAGGCCCCTGGTCCGGGAACCAGGCTTACCCAACCGCTGGCTGCAGGGCGACTGGAGTCCGGCCAAGTGTATTTCATGCAACAGCTGCTTTAAGCCTGCCACCAAGGAAGGCGGCATCTATTGTGTGATCGAAAAAAAAGAGCGCGAAAAGGCGGCAAAAGCAAAGCGCTGACTCGCCAGTTTTCGCTATGGATATCCTTGCCTTGGCAAGGGACATGCTCACAATACTCAAAAATCATACGAAAGGGAGTTTCCTCATGAGAAAGCTAATATGTCTATTTCTTTTTTTGGTTATGGCCTTCACGCTTCACTGCCAAGCTGGGAGCGCTTCTAAATCAACGACACAAAATTTTTCGGTTGACATCCCCGAAGGATGGACGAGATTCAGTAGTTCCGAATATTTCATGTTAACCAGAGAGGGCGTCTTCTCGCAATACATTCTTGTTTTACAGCGTCGGGCTGACGAACCCTTTAGCCATACAAAAAGCAGGCTCAGCAAAGACATGTCCCCTAAAGAAGCTGCGGGGGTCATAACAGACGAACTGAGCTCAGACGACAACCTTGTGAATTTCCAATTCCTTGAGTACGTTCCGGCCAAGGTGGGTAGGTATAACGGGTTCAGAATTGTATTTAGGTATCAAGACAAAAATGGGCGAAATTTCAGGACAGCCTTTTATGGCCTTTTGAACGGCAATTGGTTTTATAGCCTACGCTATTGTGCCCAGGAAGAGAAGTATGCTGATGAAGACCTCAAGGCCTTTGAAAAGGTCGTGGATAGCTTTAAAATTGGTGTGGAGATATCTTGATAAACGGCGTCCCACCAGATTTATAATCGGTTGGGAAGCGTTTTGAAAGGGATCTCATCGATTTACGCATTCCCATCTGGAGAAATTTGCCAAATGGAGGGGTAAAATGAGTCAAGACAAACTCGGTCAGGGTAATACGGATCGCAGCGTAGCGGGGGATTGGGAAGACTACCTGAAGGCTTACTACGATAAGCCCCAGAGCACCAGGACATGGTCCGGCTACGAGGTCAAAGAGATCTACACTCCGAAAGATAGGGCAAAACAGGTTTATGACAAAGAGATTGGTGATGCGGGAGAATTCCCTTTCACCAGGGGCATTCACCGCAATATGTTTCGAGGTCGTTTCTGGACCAGGCGTGAGGTGGTAGGAATCGGCTCACCCGCAGATACCCATGAGCGGGCCGAATTTTGCTTTGAGCAGGGTGGCTCCGGGTTGAACACAATAGCGGATGTCACCTATGAGATGGGTCTAGATCCGGACCATCCCTGGGCGCAGAACGAGGTGGGACTGACAGGGGTAAACATATCCTCCATGAGAGACATGGAGATACTTGTTGGGGACATTCCTCTGGACAGGGTTAGCTGGTCGCTCATTACCGCTTCTCCCACCGCGTCCGCCACGATGGCTCAATACGTGGCGGTTGCGCAGGAGAAGAACTATGACATTGGTATCCTCCGAGGCTCCATTCAGAATGACCCCATCCATTTTCGGTACTGTGGGTTTAGGCCTGCGTGTCCACTCGACCTTTCCATCAAGCTGGGATCCGATGTGATGGAGTTTTGCACTAAAAACATGCCCAAGTGGTATTACACCACCGTCAACATGTACGATCTGAGGGAGCAGGGGGTCACGGCCCCTCAAGAGGTGGCCTTCGGATTCGGGATTGCCATGTGCTATATTGATGAGTTGTTGCGACGGGGCCTCCACATTGATGACTTCGCCCCTCGATTCACCTTCTACGTCTCAGCCCACATTGATTTCTTTGAGGAAATTGCCAAGATCCGGGCAGCACGACGGATGTGGGCCAGGTTAATGAAAGATAAATATGGGGCGAAAGACCCTCGCTCCATGCAGTTTCGCTTTGCTGTTCACACCGCCGGATGTTCCTTAGTTCCCCAACAACCACTTAACAACCTCGTCCGTATTTCTTTCGAGGCCTTGGCGGCAGTCCTCGGGGGCGTCCAATCGCTCCACTGCTGTTCGTATGATGAACCCATGTGCCTGCCCACAGAGAAGGGTCACCTTCAGGCCCTGAGAACCCAACAAATAATAGCTTATGAGACAGGCGTCACCAACGTGGCCGATCCATTGGGTGGTTCCTACTTTGTGGAAAGCCTGACCGATAAGTTAGAGGAAGAGGCCTTGAAGATAATGCAGCAAGTTGAAGAGATGGGCGGGATGGAGGAGGCCATCAGGAGGGAATGGTTGGACCGCCAGTTTAACGAGGAAGGCGTCAAACGCCAGAAGGAGCTAGACAAGGGAGACAAGCTCGTTGTGGGCGTCAATATCTTCACTACTGAACCTGAGACCTCAACCCCCCTGGGCGTGCAACGCATTCCCGAGCACTCAGCCCGTCAGCAGATAGAAGATGTAAGAAGACTAAAGCAGGGCCGGGACAGAAGAAAAGTATCCGAAGCCATCAAACGCCTTCGGGACGACACTGCCGAAGGACGAAACACGATCCCGGCCATGATAGAGGCCACCAAGGCCTATGCGACTACTGGCGAACTGTTGGGGACTGTCCGCCAGGTCTTCGGCTATTCTTATGACCCCATGAACGTCATAGACTCACCCTTCAATTGAGAGGACATAAAAAGCCGATGGGAGCCCAAAGGAAGATCAGAGTGATCATCAGTAAGGTGGGTTTGGACGGTCATGACCGGGGGTCTAAGGTGGTCGCTGCCCTTCTGAGGGAGGCAGGGATGGAAGTGGTCTATCTGGGTATGTACCAGACACCCGAGGGAATCGTGCAGGCGGCCATAGACGAGGATGTGGATGTGATCGGCGTGAGTTATCTATCTGGTGAACATCTCGTTTACACCCCAAAGATCGTGGAAGAGATGAAGAAAAACGGACTGGACGACATCCTGTTCCTTGTGGGCGGATCCTTTCCCCCTGAAGACATTCCGGTTATGAAAGAAATGGGGGCTAATGAAGTGTTCAGGGGCGGCTCCCTGACGGATTCCTTTGTCAGTTACATATGGGAGAATGTGCGACATCAAGTTTAATTCACCGCAGAGACGCTAATCCGCCTGCCTCGCCTGAGCGCCCGTCCGCCTCGGCTGAAGCCTCGCGATGCCGGGCGGGGCTCGCGATGGTTGACAGGCCTAATCCTTCCCATCGGAGGGTAAAGCACAATTCGTCATCCCGGCCCAATCCCGCGGAGCGGGATGCGAGCCGGGATCCAGGATGACTTGATTTCCCTCGCGTTTTCTGGATTCCGGGTCTCGCCCTCCATTATTGTGCTCGCCCGGAATGACAGTTTTGTCGAATTGCCACACAGATTCTCGATCGTGATTTAGCAAAGCTTTGACTAGCAGTTAAAGTGTCTGGAGGCGTTAAAATGAGAAAGGAAGAAGTTCCACAGGTCTCGGTAACACCATCTCTTCAACTCCTTTACACGTCAAGGGTTGAAGTGGAGACACCCCTGGAAGTGGGCAAATCTCCTTATGGGGAGCGGCGTATTATCAACATCAAGGGCGGCGCTTTCTCTGGGCCCAGACTATCAGGACGTGTGTTGCCTGGTGGTGCCGATTGGCAAATTATCCGGCATGATGGCATTACCGAAGTGGAGGCACGATATACATTGGAAACAGATGATGGCGCTCTCATTTATGTGTCTAACTGGGGACTGCGACACGGCCCTAAAGAGGTGATGGCACGTCTAGCAGCAGGTGAAAAGGTTGACCCCAGTGAATACTACTTTCGGACGACCCCAGTTTTTGAGACAGGTGCGCCAGGCTACGAATGGCTGAACGGCATTGTCGCCGTTGCAGCCGGTCAACGCCTTGCGAACGAAGTTATCATAACTGTTTATGAAGTGACGTAAAGCTGGAGTCGGCTATCATCATTTGGAATAGCTGCAATTTTACCTCACAAACGTGAAAAACAAATTTTGACCTTGTCGGACAAGTTCCAAGATATTTGATATATAAACTATAGCAGAACGACTCATGATGGAGGGCTTATGAAACAGGCATACCGGAGAAGAAGATATCACACCATTATTCAGTGTTTGTTTGCCCTGTGCCTTTTTTCAGTATCTTTTTCTTTTGCCCTAGAAAAGAAACCTAGACCAGGTCTGGAACCTTATCACCCAACTAAAGTGGAGTGGACAGCACTCTACTTCCAGGCAAATTATGGTATTGAGGATTGGCGAGGTGATGCAAAGTGCCTAGCTAGGACGTGGACGGTCAAGAATTATGATACTATTAACTGCTTCATAGTTATTAATGCAAATGCACCGCTAGGAGAACTAGATGCAGAACAAAGGTATGCAACGGAGGTATTTGAGCAATGGAAGAAGAAACAGGGTTGGGATTGGCTAAAACTCCAAATAAAAACACAAATCCAAAAATTCTAAGAGTAAAAATTCGTAGGTGTCAGAGTAAATCATAAAGCCAATCGAAGAAATGCTAATTCAAATCTCAGTAACCGCACATCATTCTTCGTGCCAGTTGCAAACGCTGCCTATCTTATCCTCATCCTCGTAGATAGCACACCAGACCCTGCACTCGCCACTGTTCTCATCAATATGGAGATCTGCCACAAAGGTGGTTTCAAAATTGAGCTTTTCGATTAATTGATCTAAGACCATGTTGGTGATGGGACAGATATAGGGCTTAATGCCATCCTGCTTGAGTCTAACCTCCTTTGGAAGGTGCCGGCAGCCTTTCATTTTCATCTCCAGCTTTACCCCCAGACCACTGATAGCATAGCTCATATCCTTTACAAATCCGGCATCTTTAATTTCTCGGATGCAGTTTTGAACAACATCTTCCACGGTATCCCCTTTGATATCACAAGACTGAATGAAATCAGCACCGACCAGTTCCACTTTCCAGTGTGCCATCACCGACAACTCATGGTAGAGGAGTTCTTCGAGTCTAACTATAATATCATTGCAGTATTTCATCTCATCCATATTTCGGCCTCTCCTTCCTACCAAATTCTTCCCAGAAAACCAGGTCTTCGATCGGTTTTTTCGGTCTCGGATGTTTTCGTTCTTCCGCCGGCCAGCCAAAGGCCACATAGGCAATCACTTTATATTCTCCCATGCCTGTGGGGATCTTCAAGATCTCTTTGAATTTTTTTGCATCCCTTGTCGTGGCGACCGGTCCGTGCACCCAACAAGCCCCCAATCCCAGTGAATGGGCCTCAAGTAACATATTTTCGATGGCGGCGGACAAATCATAGGGAACATCCACGGAGCCTTCCATCAATGTCCCGATAACGGCAATGATGAGCGGTGCATGTTTAGCAAACTCAGAAACCTCGCCACTATACATAAAGCGCAAAACCTCTGCCCTCTTCTCAGGGTCTTTGATCTTTTCAAATCTCGGCTGCATCTCCCCAATGCAATACCAAGCTGTCATCCTAGAACCGCTTCCTATCCTTGCCAATCTCCCAATCTTGTTTTTTGTTTCAGGATCACGGATGACAATAAACCTCCAGGGTTGATAGTTCTCGCCTGTCGGCGCCCATCTTGCTGCCTCGAGGATCTTATCGATCATCTCATCGGGCACGGGGTCGGGTTTATACCGCCGAATACTCTTTCGTGTAACGATCACATCCAGAATATCTCTCATAAGCCCTCCAATCTTTATTCTTCTGCACGCTCCTCCTGAAACACATCAGTCACCAACATTGAATACCAACTGGGCAGCCTTTCCCAACACAATATCCCTCTCCTCCTGCGTGAATGGGATATCCGTATCCGGTTCCTTGATCGCCTTCACCCATTCCTCCTCAGGGCACCAGAAGGTGGGCATGGGGGTGTCACTGGCAAAAAGGACCTTCCAAGGTGTCGTCCAGTCGATAAAATCTCGTAACCACCGGTAAAAACCCTGAGGGTTCACACGGTAATCCAGTTGACGGATCGAAAGATCCACATACACATTGGCCAAAGCCGTCGCCGCCAACCTGGCCTGGTCCCAACTCTCCAACCCCGCGTGTGCCATGATCATTTTGACTTCTGGAAAATGCTCTGCAGCAGAGGCTATGTAGATGGGCTGCCCAAACTCCCAATTGAATTCTATCCCCCCGCTATGGAACATAATCGGCACGCCCCAATCAGCACACTTCTCATATAGGGGAAAACAGACAGGATCGTTCGGATAGAACCCGGCTGATGGGTGAAGCTTAAAACCCTTCATGCCAAGTTCTTCAATAGCCTCCTTGGCTTGATCTATCGCATCCGGCCGCCTGGGATCAAGGGCCGCCAAAGGGATGAAGCGTCCTTCATACTTCTTGGCCATCTCCGCATGGATACGATTCTGCTCTCTGTTGTCAACCCTTGGCTCCCCTGTGACGGCATAGGCCCAATCCACGCCGAATATAACACTCTTGTCTATCCCCGCTCTGTCCATGGTCTCGATTAACTTGCTACAATCGGGGTCCACTCTGGCCTTCAAGAGATTAATGTATTCACCGGGCGTTATTTTTGTTCCATGGACCCTATTGTAAATATTGGAGGCCATTCGCGCATTCCCCAAGATGAACTTGCTTTTTACAAAGCCTGGAATAATCAGATGTACGTGGGTGTCAATGATCATATTGTTCTCCTCCTATCCTTAATTAGTTTCCTTCCAATAATAGCCCCTTTTCCGCTGAGCCTCGTTCTCCGCGGCTGTGTGAAGTGAGGGCATGGCCTCATTTTGACACACCCCGTTCTTCACCGAACGCCCTCTCTAATCATTTCTACGATTCTGTCAGGCGGTGTGCCAGGGAGAAACACGTGTTGAATACCCATCTCCATAAGCGCATGAACTTGACGTTTCAGGATGATGCCCCCCACAACCACGATGACGTCTTCTACCCCTTGGGCCTTGAGCCCTTTCATCACCTTAGGGATCAACACCATTTGATCACCAGAAAGAAAACTCAGGCCCAGAACATCCACATCCTCCTGAATGGTGGCGCTGACCACCTGATCCACAGTCTGCCGAATTCCCGTATAGATCACTTCCATACCCGAATCCTTAAGGGTGCGGGCCACCACCTTTGCCCCCCGGTCATGACCATCCAGCCCCACCTTTGCAATCAATACCCTGATCTTCCGTTGTTCCATATTCTCCCTGTTTCACTTAGATGTATGTGGAGGCCCTAAACTCACCCCACTTCTCCCTCATGACCGTACAAATCTCTCCCACAGTGGCATAGTGTTTGACCGCCTGGATGATGTATGGCATCAGATTCTCATTCTTTTCAATGGCCCTTTCCAGTTCCTTCAAGCCCCTACGGATCTCTTTGTTGTTTCTTTTAGACTTGACTCTGGCCAGCTTCTCTTTCTGCACAT
>JASFIT010000093.1:0-12408 GCA_050122535.1 Desulfobacteraceae bacterium
TATTATTCGATTGGGTTCGGAAACGTGGCTTTAAAGCGGTGGGTGAGCCGATCTTTGCGAGATACAATTCCCCTTTCATGCCCTGGTTCCTGCGCCGCAACGAAGTTCTGATACCCGTGAAAAGGGGTCAAGTCTGCTCTTGACTCTTGCTCACAACGAGCGTATCCAGCCCAGCCTTCTTATAAAACTTCAATTCACTGCCGTTGCGTTCCCACCACACCAATCACATAGCCCAGAAGGCCAAATTTCGAACAAGAGTCAAGAGCAGACTTGACCCCTTTTTGTAGACAGCACTGTGTCGTGTTTGCCGCAAGCGTGGTGCTATTAACACCAAGCAAACCCATTTCGGTGGAAATGTTCAAATCCACAATTCGCATACCACTAAGTAACCACTTGAAAATAATAATGAAATAAAAAAATAGTCTGAAGATGACGATATTTGCATGATTCTTGCTATATAAAATCTTTTCGTGTGGAAATTGTTCAAAACTAAAAATAATTGCCGTGTATAAGACATAGAGAACACCAGGGGTCATTCAAAAGAAGAAACTCGGGATACGACTTATGGAAACTGATTTGATGGAGAAAGGGTAAGAATTATGGTCGCGGCTATCAAACACTACATGAACCCTCTGCACATCTACTGTCGCCTTAGGGATATTGGAATTTCAAGGAATGCAGCCATATTCGTATGCCGTTTTTATGAGCGCGTGATCTTCAAATACCTTGCGCGAGGAGAAAAGGAACCAAATAACAACTAATACTTCAAACGTAAATCTACTGGCCTCCAAGAGATAACGGAATCCCACCAAATGGCCAAGGCATTGCATGAGCTTTTGTACAACTTGGGTTTATCAGAAACATGGAATCTTCCTTTACAGATACTGGAGAGAGACGTTCAGGCATTGAGAGAAGACGTTTTTCCTATTCCCACCATATACCGGAAAGAAGGCGTGGTGGAGACCGAAGAGAAGAAGAGAGGGGCTCCGCTGATCCAACACCGCCTTTTCCCCAGCAATCCCCCATTTCCAGCCATATACTCCAAGATTGAGACGCCTTACCAAATAAGTACGCCAACAATTCAAGGAAAGTCCACCTGAGCAGGATCAGGCGAAGCAATGCATAGTGTCGAATTGCTAACCTAGTTGCATTTTCCCCTATCTCGTGATTGAAATGTGGTAGAAAAAGATTTAATTTTTTCTAGCCGTCAACAGATTTCACTTGGATACATGGTGACTATAATAGGCGTTTCAACCAAAAAAAGGCGAACTCCGGGAGTTCGGAAGAAATTTGCTTGACGAATGCATTATAACGTGGAGACTTAAGAACATTTTAGAATCAGGGTCCCTTGGCCCTTTGGAATTTATCCCCAAATAGAGCAAGAGGGCTACATCAGGCAATCAGATTCTAAAAGGAGGGTTTGCGATGTCCGCTGCGAATGAAACAGAAATGGGAAGTGACCGAGCGGTGGTGTTTGGTGATTCTAAGAAGAACTGGAAGTGGTTACTGATTTTGGGGGTTATTTTTATCATTCTTGGCGCGGTCGGTCTGGGCAGGGCATTTGCCCTCACCATGGCCAGCGTCCTATTCTTTGGCGTGCTCCTGCTCATAGGCGGCGGCATTCAACTCTTTGAATCATTCAAATGTAAAGGCTGGAGGAGTATCCTTTTTCACGTGCTTATTGCCATCCTTTATATTTTGGTGGGAATAGAAATCATCGCCAGGCCCATGGTGGCCTCCGCCGTTCTTACCCTGCTTTTGGCTAGCGGGATCATTCTGGTGGGCATTGTGAGAATCGTGATTGCCATCCAGCTCCGCAATCGCAAAAACTGGGGCTGGCCTTTTCTGAGCGGTATCATCTCCGTTTTTCTGGGTCTAATTATTGCAGTGAAGTGGCCCGTTTCTGGCCTTTTTGTGATTGGTCTCTTTGTGGCCATAGAGCTGATCATCCACGGCTGGTCTTACATCTTTATCGCCCTCGCAGCACAGAGTGCCCTTGAAACCTCGCCCGCACAGGCTTAATGTAGGGAAGAACAATAACCATAATGGCGCGTTTCCAAACGTGACCAAGGAGATTGGCGCAGCTTTTTTCCATATAAACCAATGACTAGCTTTTGATTTTAAAGGAGGAGCGTGATCGTATGCGGAGTTATCTCGATAGGTACGGTCTGGTGCTTTTCGTTGTTCTATCTTTGACGGGGTATGGGTGTGCCTCATTCAACCCTCGCCCTATTGACCAAGTTCCTTACAAGGTGCGCGCCCAGACACAGTCCGAAAATAATGTCCGGGTCACGGCGGCTGTGCTCAGCGCGGAAGAGAGCAAGGCGGTTTTCGACCTTGATCTGTACAATAAGGGCATTCAGCCAATCTGGATAGAAATCGAGAATAACGATGAGGAACGGGTGTGGTTTTCACCTTACGGTCTTGACCGGGACTATTTCGTCCCGTTCGAAGTGGCCTACATGCATCACTATACGTTTTCAAAAAAGACCAATGATCGGATAGACAAGTATTTCCATGACCAGGGCATCAGAGGGAACATAAACCCGGGCAGTGTCAGATCCGGGTTTGTCTTTACCAATCTGGACCTGGGGACCAAGATCTTTAATGTGGACCTGGTGGGGGAAGACCATCAGATCAGGACCTTCACGTTTTTTATTTCCGTTCCAGGACTCAGGGTTAGCTACGCCGACGTGGATTTTGAGAAATTGTATACAAAGGATGAGATTGTCTCTTATGATAATGAAAGAGAATTGAGGAGGGCCTTGGAAAGCCTGCCCCGTTGTTCCACGAATGAGGATGGAGAGAAGAAGGCGGACCCGCTTAATCTGGTCGTAATCGGCAGTGGCAGAACGGTACACCAGGCCCTTATTCGTAGCGGTTGGGATGAAACGGGTACCACAGAAAAGGTCGTAGCCATGACAGAACAATACCGATACACGCCCGTCAGTCCCTTCTATCTCTATGGCCGACCCCAGGATGCGGCCTTCCGCAAAACTCGGGAAACGGCGGACGAGCGAAATCACCTGCGGTTCTGGCTTTCTCCCATACGCTACAAGGGAGAGCAGGTCTGGGTGGGCCAGATCAGTCGCGATATAAAAGTCCGATATCTCCCATATACATTTCGTATTGAGCCTTCCGTCGATGAGGCGAGAACCTACATATTACAAGATCTGTGGTACGCGAAGAGATTGGCTAAGTTTGGATATGTGAAAGGGGTTGGCGCAGCCTCAATGTTGAAACCCCGAAAAACGCTCCAAGATGATCCCTACTTTACGGATGGGTATCGCCTTGTCATGTGGTTGTCCAGAAAACCCATTTCTATTTCACAAGTTGAAGTTTTAGAATGGGAGGTTCCACCATTCAGACGAAAGACTTATTAGACCATCATCAGCACATAATGAGGTGATCATATGTTCAATACCAAGCGCATTGGGTGGATCTTATTGCCGCTTATTTTTATTCTGTCCGTTTCCGGATGCGCCACATTCAACCCTCGCCCGGAGGAAGAAGTCGCTTTTCGGGAACGGGCTCAGACAAAGGTTGAGGGGAATGTGCAGGTCACGGCGGCCGTGCCTAGTGCTGAGGAGAGCAAAAGGCTCTTCGGCGTGGATATGTACAAGAGGGGCGTTCAGCCGATCTGGCTCGAAATTGAGAATAAGGATGAAGAACCTGTCTATTTCTTACCCATCGGTCTTGATCCCAATTATTTCAGCCCCATTGAGGCGGCCTACGTGAACCATTTTGGCTTTAAAACGTCCGCCAATGAGGAGATGAACCGGTTCTTCTACGAGCAACGCAAGGGCATCCGCGTCGATCCGGCTGGCATCAGGTCGGGCTTTGTTTACACCCCTGTGGATAAAGGAACCAAGGCCTTTAATGTGGATCTGATGGGAGAAGATCAGGAGATCAGGACATTCATATTCTTCATCAATGTCCCAGGTATTCGAGCCGACTATCAACAGGTGGACTTTGAAGTCCTCTATACGAAGGATCAGGTTGTGTCTTACGATGAGGCAGGCTTGAGAAAGGCCCTGGAAAATCTTCCCTGCTGTACGAAGAACAAGAAGGGAACCGAGCAGGGAGACCCTCTTAACCTGGTCGTCATCGGGTCTGGGGAAGAGGTACACCAGGCCTTCATTCGCGCCGGCTGGGATGAAACGGAAACCATTTATAGGGCGTCAGCCTGGAAGACGGGGATATCCTTTCTCTTTGGCGGGCGATATCGTTATTCCCCGGTCAGCCCCCTTTACGTCTACGGCCGGCGGCAGGACGCGGCCTTGCAGAGGGCTCGGGGAACGATCCACGAGCGAAATCACTTGCGGTTGTGGCTCTCTCCTATGCGGTTGGAGGATAAACCCGTGTGGGTGGCACAGATAAGCCGCGACATTGGCGTGAGATTCACAACAAAAACGATCCTGACCCACAAAATCGATCCGGACGTGGACGAAACCAGAGACTTCCTCATACAGGATTTGTGGTACTCGGGAGGGCTTGTGAAGAGTGCCTATGTGAAAGGGGTTGGCCCCGCACCCATTTCCGAGCCGCGAGGCAATCTCACCGGCGATCCTTACTTCACAGACGGCTTGCGTGCCGTGCTGTGGGTGTCCGGTGATCCCGTCGATATGGAAGCCATCGAATTTGTGGAGTGGGAAATCCCCCCTGAATAAAACAAAGCCCAGCCTTTCAATCTTCCCTTTCCCTTTCGGCAAAAATAGGGGACGCCCTTTAGATTTCCAGATTTGCGCCAATTTAGGGGACACCCTTCAGATTTTGTCTTTTAATCCCTATGAGCATTTGATATGAGATGGCATGCCAAGAAAATCCAGAATAGACGCACCTGGCGCCTTACATCATGTGATTGCTCGGGGTATTGAGCGAACAAAAATATATCGCGATGATCTTGATCGCAAGAATTTCCTCGAGCGTCTTTCCACAATCCTTCCAGAAACCGACACCCACTGTTTTGCATGGGCCCTCCTCCCAAACCATTTCCATTTGCTCCTTAGAACCGGACAAGTACCCATAGCGACCGTGATGCGGCGTCTACTAACAGGCTACGCAGTTTCTTATAACCATCGACATGGCAGGCACGGTCACTTGTTCCAAAATCGCTACAGGTCAATTCTATGCCAGGAGGAGCCCTATCTGTTGGAACTTGTTCGTTACATTCATTTAAATCCCCTCCGGTCAAGAATTGTACCGGACATTCAAGCCTTGAACAGATTTCCCTTTGCAGGTCATGGCGTTATCTTGGGTAAATTCAAAAACGACTGGCAGGATACCAAGTACGTGTTGCGACTGTTTGGAAAGACCAAGTCCAGTGCGAGAAATCGCTATCGCGTCTTTGTAGAGAAAGGCATTGCTGATGGGAGACGCAATGATCTTATCGGAGGGGGATTGATACGCAGCAGCGGCGGATGGGCCAAAGTAAAGGCCTTGCGAAAGGCGAAAATTTTTCAAAAATCCGATGAACGCATTCTAGGTGACGGTGATTTTGTTGAACAGATACTATCTTCAGCCCAGGAGCGTTTTGAGCGAAAATATGAACTGCGGGCAAGAGGCTTTGATCTCAACAAGGTCGCTGAAAAGGTGTCCGACTTGATGGGCGTTAGGCCGTCAGACCTTCGGGGACCTCGTAAAGAGCGATTATTGGTAAAGGCGAGAAGCTTATTGTGCTTCTGGGCATCAAAAGAACTGGGTATCAGCATGGCCGAACTTTCAAGGGAGTTAGAAATTTCGATGTCAGCGGTAGGCCTGTCGGTGAAACGAGGTGAAAAAATAGCTCTGGATAATAATTATAATCTTATCTAATGCTGAAATGTGGAAAAGTAAAGGGCGTCCCCTAAATTGTTGAGTGAGGAGAGGTGGAGCATGGGATATTTGAGGATCTGCTGTTTGGGTATTGTGTTGGTGGCTATGGTGGTGAGCCCTGTTTTTGCGGACCAGGTGGAGATGAAGAATGGCGACCGCATCACCGGAGTCATCCTGACTGTGGAAAAAGGTTTGCTGATCGTTAACACCTCATATGCAGGCCAAATAACGATCCAATGGGTTGAAGTGACTCAGATCAGGACCGATAGCCCCGCGCAAGTGGTGCTCAGGGACGATAGATCCTTCGAGGGTGTCACGCGACCCACAGCGGATGGGAAACTGAAACTTGAGGCGGAGGAAACCGGGGAGACCATCACTTTTGTCCTCACAGATATTAAAGCCATTAACCCCGAACCCCCTGCGCCCACACGCAGGGTGGAAGTCTACGCAAATATCGGCGTGGAAACGGATAGAGGTAACACCGATAAGGATCAATTTGATGTGGACGGGCAGTTCCTTATTAGGAGAGACGCACACAGGGTGAAACTGGGAGCCGATATCGAGTACGACCTGAGTTTTAATGAGAAGACCAAAAACAAAGGACTCGCCACTTTAGAATACAACTACTTGCTGACGGAGCAAAAGTATCTTTTCGGTCGTTCGCTCGTCAGTTGGGATGAATTCAAAGACCTCAGAAGTCGTAATACGTTAGACGCAGGTGCAGGATACCAATTCTTTGAAACCCCGCTTACGAGTCTGTTTGCCGCAGCCGGTCTCTCTGGGGTGAAAGAGCGGTATAGGGACCCAGGGGGAGAACAGAACTTCCCCGCCATTACCTGGACATTGGACTACAGGAGGTGGCTTTTCAACAAACACCTCCAGTTTTTCCATAACCAGCGGGTCTATCTAGCGCTTGACAGACTGGACAACACGTTCTGGTTTAGCAGGACAGGCATACGAATACCGCTCTACAAATTCATTAGATGGACGGTTCAATTAAACTATGATTGGGATCAGATTCCTGTGCGGCGCGTTGATAAGGCGGACATAAAATTCATTACCAAGCTCGGGTTTCAGTACTAGAGATGGCGTTGTTTCCTGTCCCAATTGTGGTTTTTTTGCCACATTATAAGTGCCAGCCAGCTTAGACAATCTATGTCTTTTGGTCTAACTAAGTGGCTGTTTTTTCAACAAATTACAAAAACATTTTAAATATTTTAGTTTTTGCACGGTTCTTGCTAAAGATGGATACACAAAGGCGTCGCAAAGACCCCCACACGAAAAGTCGTATGACTGCCATGGGCCCGTGGTCAGAGAGAAAGGGGGTCTGCGGAGGCGTTCTTCTTTTACAGCTTTTCAGATGCCGCGCAAGGATGATTCCGGTCTCTTCAGTAAGAGCCATGCGCGGCATCAAAAAAAGCTACTTAGCAAGTTTCGTTGTTGGCAAGATAACCATCAACCCAACCTTTATTTGACCCAAGCTTGATGATTTGATTTCAACCTGAAAACATAAAAAGCCCAAGAAAGGCAGAGCCATCGTTGGCTCTGCCTTTGTTTTTATTTCTTGTTTCCATTGGCCTGTTGCATTAATACTAAGCAGCACCGGTTATAGCGCTTTGCATTTATGCATACAGTAAGCTAAAGCAACGCTGCACTCAAGTCTATGTATTCCCCACTGCGCATCTCTTTGATCTCAATACTCCTATCCCTCATAGGATTGACCACCTTTTTGCCCCAGGCGCTTGGGGCAGACGGGGAGAGAGACCTGATCAATTATGCCTACCTTTCTGATTTTGGCCTGGGAGGATTTGACGTTGAAGAACGGCAAGTCAGGGCATTTCAAATCCCTTTTTCCTACCAGCTCCGGCCCATGCAGGAGGACAAGTGGGGCATTAAACTCTTGTTTCCCGTGACTCTGGCGAGTGCTGAAGGGGACGCCTTGGATGTGGATGGAATCGAGCTTCCCTTTGATTCAAAAGTGACCGCCGTGAATCCCGGCGTGGAATTGCAGATTCCCGTGCGTCCAAAGTGGACACTCAAGCCATTTGGGAAAATCGGAATCGGGAGAGATGTATCCGAGGGAAGGGGTGCGCTCATGGGTTCCCTGGGCCTGAAGAGTTATTATCAGATCCCCTGGAAAAACTTTCAATTTGCTTTTGGTTCGGGGGTTTTCTACGACGCCTATAAGCCAAAGGATGAAGACCGAAATGATTATGCCTCTGTCGGGGTGGGCTGGGATACCATCTATCCGTTGTGGTTCAACTTGAAGGGAAGGAAGACAAATATCGGAGGCTATTTTGCCTATTACTATTTTTTCGACGATCTGGAGTTTGAGCGCCTCAGGCGAAATCCCATTGAGATCGACGACCAATTTGAAATTGGAATTACGTTTGGAACCTACGAACCCATTCGCATTGGATGGTGGGATTTGAAAAGAGTTGGCATCGCCTATCGGTTTGGCGACGGTCTCAAGGCGATACGTCTCATATCCAGTTTTCCCTTCTAGTCCCGTGCATGCACAGTATGCTTCACTGCTGTTGAGGCACTTCGTCGTTCTTGACAAAATCCTCGTTTTTGCTATGTTTTCCGTCAATTACCTAAACGGCGTCTCATTGTAGTAGACGAGGCGACTTTGCCAGAACGCCTTTCTTAACCGCACGCTAAAGGTCTGAGGTGCAAGATGAGAGAGAAAATGAGTTTTCCGGGCGTTTCCTTCGTCATATTGCTTGCGGCACTCCTGGCCTGTTGCACATCTTTTGGACCCAGAGAGCTAAAACAGGGCCATCTTGCCTACAACACAGCCGTCAAGGCCACTTTGGACGAGGAACTGTTGCTCAACATCGTCCGCCTGCGCTATCTGGACACACTGGAGTTTCTGGAAGCCACCTCCATTAGTGCACAGTCCTCCTTCACCGCAACGCTGGGTGCTGAACTGGGTACTGAACTCAACGAAACGAGAGCATTAGTTTCACCCGAAGTGAGCTATTCCACCAGGCCCACGTTTACCTTCACCCCCGGGCGCGGACGCGATTTTGCCAAGCAAATCATGGAACCATTAGAGCCCTATATTTTCGCCTATCTGGCCGGCGCGGACTGGGATATCTCTGTACTGCTTCATCTGCTCGTGCGGGATATGAACGGATTGACAAACAGGCTTGAGCGGGTAGATCCGGAGTTTACTGAGACCGCACAAAGGCTCTTGCAGATGCAGATCGAGGACGAACTCACATTCAGTGTTGTGGAACAGAGGGAAGTGTTGTCCGATCCCATACAAGAGAACCGGGTAAGCGGTGCCGATCTTGTGGAGGCAGCCCGTTCAGGCTATCGTTTTGAGCGGCAGGGAGGCGGATTTATTTTGACAGGAAAGCGCGATCAGCCTGTGATGTTACTTCGAGGTGCCTCCAGGGAGCGCGAGGCTGTTTTGCGTTCTCTGAAGCTGAAGGCGACCGCAGAAGCCTACGAGCTCAAGGCAGGTCCTGGCCCTAGGCCAGAGGAAGAGGAACTGGAAGCGATTACTCTCCGTATCGGTTCAATTCTGGATGCGATTGTCTACCTGACAGGAGCCGTTTTCGTCCCTGAATCTCATATCCAGCAAAATCTCGCTCCCCGTGATTGGCCGGCTCCCGGGACCAAACCAGAGGGGGTAAGGAGCGTTTTCCGCGTGCGCTCCTCCAAAGAAAAGCCAAATGCGAGTCTTGCCGTCCGTTACAGGGCCTACTGGTTTTATGTGGACGAGACGGACCACGAGAGCAAAGGCACTTTTCTGCTGCTTGGTGAGCTTTTCAGATTGGGGCTGACAGAGACCAAGTCGCGACAGGCGCCGGTCCTGACGCTGCCGGTCGGAGGGCCGTAAACCAGGTTGAGCCCTGCGCTCGAAAGCCATGCCCAGCCAATAGTGATAGGAGTGGTCAGACGAGGGCTTGCAGGTGAATCGGAAAATTTTAGGGTCAGAGACGAGCGGCATTGCGAAAAGAATAAAGATTGGAGAACAAATAATGCTCAGAAGTTCGTACCTAAGGCATTTTAGGGTTGTAGCGATAATATTCTTGTTTGCAGCGCTGATAGGGTCGGGGGCGCAAGCGCAGGACAAAGCCAAACAAGCATCAGAAACCCGATCGCCCGAGGCAAAATCATTGGTTGCCGAGGAATTGAGTCTTGAAAAACTGAAGGCGAAGCGTGCTGAAGTGGAGGAATCAACAGGCCTGTCGGACAGCGTGAAGAAGAGCACATTAACCTATATAGACCAGGCCATCCGCTTTCAGGAACAGCTGAATAAAATAAACAAAGAGGCCAACGATTTTGAACAAAAGATAAAGACTGCGCCTGATCGGATCAAAGAAATAGAAAGGGAACTGAAACGTCTCGCAGCTTCTCCCGAGCCGACCAGAGCAATCCCTGAGATCGAGGACATGGATGCGAACAAACTCGATCAGCGCATACGGCAACTGGAAGCAGAAGTGGTTGAAGCCAAAAGCAATCTCGCCAAATTAGCGGATCAGCTCGCGAAAGAGAAAACCGGTCCGAAACGAATGACGGCTAGGATTAACAAAGCGAAACAGAGACTAAGGGAAGTGGAAAAAGGTTTGGACGCGCCAGCTCCAGCAGATGAGGCTGCACCTGTGACCGAAGCGCGACGGGCATCCTTGCTCACAGAGCAGGCCAGGTATCAGGCCGAAATACGTGCGGACGAACAGCACCTGGGAGGACATGACCTATTCATGTCACTCTTGAAAACTGAGCGAGATCTGGCGGATCTGCAAGTGAAGAAAGGTGAAGAGCTGATAAAGGTATGGAAGGTGGAAGCCCAAAAACGCCGCGAACGTGAAGCACTGAAGGCGGTGGTTGGGGCAGAGGAAGCAAAATATGAGGCGGCCAACCTTCCGGAGTCGATCCAAAAAGAGTTTGAAGACAATGTGTGGGTTGCCGAGGAATTGGACAAGATGATCCGCGAGCAAGCATCTGTAGCCAAAGAGCTGGAACGAAAAAAGGCCCAGTCGAAGACGCTAAAACAGGAATTCGCCCTGGCCCGGGAACGAGTAAAAATAAAAATTCGCAGTGAAGCAATCGGTCTGGCGCTGCGAGAGCAACGGCGCTCGCTGCCCAGCTTCATAAACTACCGCCAGGATTCGAACGAGCGTCAGGTGAAGATGAGCAAACTCCGAAGCACTCAAATTGAGTTGGAACGTGTAAGGAAGGATGTGAGCGATGTAGAGGCAAAAACCGCTCGCATCATGCAGTCCCTGGGCCCTATCCCAGAAGACCAACGCGTCTCTATAGAAGCCAAAGTGAGAGAGGTCCTGAGGGACGGTAATGACCTGCTGGAAAAGTTGAGCACAGAGTCTGAGCGTTACTTTAAAGGCCTGCAAAACCTGGAATTCGTGGATCAGCAATTGGTCAAACTGGCCGATGAATTCAAAGCGTTTCTGGATCTGAAACTGATGTGGATACGAAGTTCAAGGCTTCTTGGACCGAAGGATTTAAGAAACCTCCCCGCCTCGGTGGGATGGATTCTAAACCCTGTTCACTGGTGGCAACTCCTGCAAGATTTCTGGAATTCATTCAGGCGAACCCCGGTTTTGTGGGCAATGGCCTGGCTGTTCGGCTGCGCCTTGGTACTGGGTCGAAGACGGGCGAGGAGGGACCTTGAAGAGGTGGCAAAGCGTGTCGGGCCTGTGAAAACCGATTCTTTTCTTTTGACTATCCGCGCGTTGGGGTCGACGGCTTATCTTGCAGTGGGTTGGCCATTCTTGATTGGCCTGATGAGCTGGCAGTTGTCCACACTGCCCAACGCTCAAGAATTTACCATCGGCGTCGGCAAAGGCTTTGAGGCCATTGCCTGGGCTCTCGCACTGTACGGGTTCTTCTATTACCTCTGCACCAACCAGGGTCTGGCCCAGGCCCACTTTAAATGGCCAGAAGCGGTGCGATTGACACTGCAGCGAAACCTCTGGTGGCTGATACGCTGGCTCATCCCCGTAGCATTCCTGATTCTGGCAGAAAGCAACGTGGAATATGGAGATTCACTGGGCCGTCTGGCGTTCATGGCGGTTATGGTGGGGATTTCCGTGGTAGCGGCTCGGATTTTTCGGTTTTCCGGACCAATCGTTTCGAGGCTCATCAGGAATCAACCTAATCTCTTATTAACCCGTTTACGGTATGTCTGGTATCCCCTGATCGTGGGTTTGCCCCTGCTGACGGCAGTTCTGGCCGCCCTGGGCTACTACTACTTCACAGCTCTAGCCTTAGCAGGAAGTCTAATAGAAACATATGAGCTCATACTCGTTTTAGCCATTGTCCACAGTTTGCTGCTCAGATGGCTCTCCATTGCCAAAAGACGATTCGCGTACGAAGAAGCCAAGCAAAAGCGGGAGGAAGAGGAGCCAGCACGGAAGCAGGAGGCTGGTGAAGAGACCTCAGAGATGGGCGCAGAGGCTGAGGCGGCCGCAATGGATGAAATGGAGATTACATTAGAGAAGATGGATGAACAGACCCGTACCCTGCTGAGGGTCGTCGTTCTTTTTTCTCTCATCATCGGGTTGTGGGCCATCTGGGATCAGGTCCTGCCGGCTTTCCGATCTGTGCTGGACATCCGCC
>JASFIT010000094.1:0-12383 GCA_050122535.1 Desulfobacteraceae bacterium
AGGGAGGGATAACGGCATGAAAAAGGTAATCGCAGCCAGTATTTCGTTAGCCGTGGTTATTCTTGTCAGTGCCTGTGCGTCACATAGATACACGGTGGTCGAACCCCAAAAGAAAGAGTTAACTGACTATAGCATTCTAGAAATCAAAGATTTCAAGTCTAATTTGGCGGACAGGGAATCTAAGGCGCTTACCGCGCGGTTTGCCGACAAGCTTTATCAGAACGTTATGAAGGATCGCCAGGAGCATCCAGACGAAGTCATTTTCGATGAGGTAGTACGGGAAACTGACAAGGTTGATGGGGTGCTCATGTTAGATGGTACTCTTGTTAGTTTCGAGAAGGGCAGCCGCGCGAAGCGTTATTTCATTGGCTTCGGAGCGGGCAAGGCTTACTGCACTATTCAGTCCGTCTTTACAGACAAGAAAACAGGTGAGCAGATAATGAAGCTAAACTTTGATGGAGAACTTAGTATGGGTCTCTTTGGTGGATCAGAAGAGGAGGCCGTGCAAGGGGTTGTGGAAGCTTACCTAGATTACTTCGATGACTACTTTGCAAACCAAGCTAAATGATTAAATGACTCGCCCAAACATAAGGCAGGGTCATTCACTTGGTCCTGCTTTTTATTGCCAGTTTCTCATTAGGCCTCCTACCACCGGTAGAGCTTTTGATTACCAAATGTATTGTACAATATGGTGAAATTGCCCGTTATGGCAAGAATCATTGAAAATCCTGATCCACCAAAAATTAAAGATTAATTTGGGAAGTCTATACTTTGGCTATTTGATAGCTTACAGAGGGTAATCGAAACTTTCTGGGGTCTTCTTAGACGGGTATGACAAGAGGCGTCAAGATTTGCATGTGTCACATTTCGGGCTGATCCCATTACATATCACAGGTTTTCTCATCCTTGTGATAATCTCAATCGATCTGGAATTTACACTTAACAAATTTTGATCGCCTCTTGCTGGATAGCATTACAAATTGCATGTTGCGCAGTAATCTGTATTAGATGCCGCAATATTATGTTACAAAGAAAATATATAGCGTTAATATACAGATTTTTTTCTGCTTAATACATTACGTTGGGCATACTGATCTGAGGAGGAGGAGATGCCGAGAGATGCGTCACCGACTATTAAAGAGTTCCGAGTGCGGGCGGTCCGCGTACCGATGACAGAACCGCATCAGACTGCAAGCGGCGTGATTACGGAGTCGCCCCTGGTCTTGACGGACGTGATCACTGATACCGGCATCAGCGGTCACAGCATGGTGTTCACTTACACGCCGGCAGCACTCAAGCCGACTGCGGAGCTGATCCAGAATTGCGAGGCCTTGGTGCAGGGTGAGGTACTGGCTCCTGCCGACATCGAACAAAAGCTCGCCAAACGCTTCCGCTTGCTTGGGACGCAAGGCCTGGTTGGTATGGCGCTGGCCGCGATCGATATGGCCCTGTGGGATGCACTGGCCCGTGTGCACAGCCTGCCGCTCGTGCGGTTGCTGGGTGGGGTTGAAAAGCCGGTCCGCCCATACGGCGCGGTCGGGTACGACGGCGTGGCAGGATGCGCGAAGGCCGCCGAATACTGGGCGACACGAGGATTCACGGGCATCAAAGCCAAAATCGGCTACCCAACGGTGCACGAGGACGTTGCCGTGGTGCGCGCCATGCGGAAGGCCGCTGGGGAGGACATGAGCATCATGGTGGACTACAACCAATGCCTCATGCCGACAGAGGCGGTCGAGCGCCTGCGGGTGCTCGACGACGAGGGCCTGACTTGGGTTGAAGAACCGACGCTCGCACACGACTACGCCGGGCATGCGATGGTTGCGCGCGAGGCACGCACCCCGATTCAGTGCGGCGAGAACTGGTGGGGCACGTTGGACATGCAGCACGCCATTGAGGCGCACGCATCGGATTTGGTCATGCCAGACGTGATGAAGATTGGCGGTGTCACGGGCTGGCTCAGGGCCGCGACGCTCGCGCATACGCACGGCCTCAGCGTATCCAACCACCTGTGGCCCGAGATCAGTGCGCGTCTCTTGTGCTGCACGCCGACAGCGCACTGGCTGGAGTACGCAGACTGGTGGAACCCCATTCTCGCAGAGCCACTACGGATCGAGAAAGGCATGGCGATCGTCAAGGACGTCATCGGCACCGGGGTAGAGTGGAACGAAGACGCGGTGCACCGTTTTGCAGCCTGACACGTGCTTGGTCGAGCGACAGTGACGGTGAGAGGAGGAGGCAAACGGCACATAATCTCCGGGCGTTCTTCGGTACCCGGGCCGGCCCAAATGAATGAGCGGGTTTTCAGAAATGAGCCTATATCCAGCCCACAGCTCTTAAGGGAAGGTATATTCCCGATTTAGGTACATCATGAACAAGATATGGCCAAGGCCTATAGCAACGTGAACGTCAGGACATGGACATCCTCTTCTGATGTGGGATCCCCTTTCACCACCTGGCTTCCCAGCCTGACCTTTCTCCCAATGAGGCCCATGTCTGCCTCGTCAGGTTTCATGTCCACAAGGTTTCCCATTGTCCAGGCCCCCTCCTCCAGTTCGACCATGGCTACAACATAGGGGGGCTTCATACCTTCTGGAGCCACACGGACAACCGTAAATGTGCGTATGGTCCCCTCCCCCTTTATCTCAGTTACTTCCAGGTCCTTGCCGCCGCAGTCTCTGCACACACCCTGTGACGGGAAGGTAACCGTGCCGCAATTCTCACACCGCAGGCCCAAGAATTTCCCGTTCCGGAGGCCTTGCTGGTATTGATCAAAGGTCAACGTGTAATCCATGCTTAGCTCCTCAATATGATATTGCATACTGTTCCGAAATCCCCGCCAAGGGTGTCCACGTAGCCCACCTTGGCGCCTTCAACCTGCCTCTGTCCGCACTCTCCCCTGAGTTGCTCCACAATCTCGTTCACCTGACCAGCACCCGTTGCACCGATGGGATGCCCCTTGGCCTTGAGTCCCCCTGATGGATTGACCACCACCTTTCCTTTAAAAGTGGTTTCCCCCTTGGTTGCCGCATCATAGCCCTTTCCAAACGCAAAAAAGCCCAGGCTCTCTATGGCCAGGATCTCGGCAATGGTGAAACAATCATGGAGTTCCACCACATCAATCTCAGTAGGCCCCAATCCCGCCTCTTTGTACGCCTGCCTGGAGGCTTCCTCTCTTGCCGCAACGCGGGAGAGATCCTTCTGCAAATAGAGGGGACCGGCCGAGGCCTGTCCCATGCCGGCCACATAGACCGGCTTCTTCACCAGGTCTCTCGCCTTTGCCGCATCAGCCACCACCACAGCCGATGCGCCGTCAGAAAAGGGACAGCAGTCGAAGAGCTGCAGGGGATCGGCCACCATCATCCCCTCCAGAACCGTCTCCACATCAATCTCTTTCTGAAAATGGGCCTTGGGATTCATGGAACCGTGACGGTGGTTTTTGACAGCAACCTCAGCCATGTGTTTCTTCAAATCTTGAAGGGGTATCTCATGCTTGCTGGCATACATGTGCGCTGCCATGGCAAAGACGCCTGGAAAGGTCAATCCAGACATAGATTCGTACTGTGCCTGGCAGGCCATGGCAAAGGTTCTGGTTGCCAAGGGGGTCCCCATTTTTGCTGCCCGCTCCGTACCGCCCGCAAGAACCATGTCGTAAACGCCTGACCCCACAAGCAGTGCGGCATGCCTGATGGCCACCGTGGCAGTGGCACAGGCCGATTCAAAACGCGTGGCAGGTGCGGAGAGCGGCAATCCCAACTCGGCATGAGCAAAGGGTGCCATGTGCAGTTGGCCTTCCTCAAAATCCCCCAAACAGTTCCCAAAGAAGAGGGCCTGCATATCTTTCGGTTCAAGATTAGATTGGATGATGGCCTCGAGGCCTGCCTCGGCGAACATCTCCAGATTGCTTTTCTCAGATATCCCAAATTTGGTCATCCCCACGCCTAAGACCGCCACTTCTCTCATATTCGACTCCCTCCTTTTCAAGAATCCTTGCGATCTTATAACTGGATTCTTAACAAAGATCAATTCCCTTGTATTCGTACCCTCTTTCATTGTATCTATCAAACGTGAACAACAACCGTAAGCGTTCACAGACTGCATGCACAAAATTCGCATTATGGGAGGGAGCCATGATTCATTTCTTAGGCATTTGTGGAAGCCCAATTAAGGGCTCGAACACGGAGTTGATATTGAGGGAGGGGCTGAAGGCTGTTGGGCAGGATGGCGTAAAAACCGAAGTCTTCACCCTTCATGGCAAGAAGATCGAAGATTGTATCCACTGTAACTGGTGTATGGCCAAGCAGGGCGAAGGAAAATTCTGCGCTGTGGAGGATGACATCCAAGACCTCTTTCCCAAAGTCCTTGCGGCGGATGCCCTTATGGTTGCCACCCCGGTCTATCTGGGCAGACTGTCAGGGCGTCTGGCTTCTGCCCTGGACCGCCTGCGCTGTTTCATTCATGGCAAATACTACGGGGGCAAGTTGAAATACAAGGTGGGTGGAGCCATTGCCGTGGGCTGGTTCAGAAATACGGGTATCGAGACCACCCTGAACAGCATCCACTGGGCCTTTATGACGTTCCAAATGCTGATCCCCTCTACGGGTACCATGGCCACGTTTGGAGGAGGCGGTGTCTCCAGTCTTTTAGGTACCGGTGAGTTCGATCCCAAGGACAAAAAGCAGGTATTAAAGGATGAATACGGTCTGAAGACAGCGAGGGAAACAGCCAAAAGCATGCTGGAATTGGCGCGGCTTATTAAAGCGGGCAAAGAGGCGTCGATTTCCTAAAAGCCTCATCAAATGGGGGGCTTCACAAGGGAGGGAATGGGGCAAAGACGATTTATGTGGAGTGCCTTTTTATGAATACACCCGTTGTAGCGTTAAAGCGGTACGAAGAATCTCCCAACTCTCTTAGAGAACTCGTTGATCTGTGCGGAGGTTTGGATGAATTAGCCGCTCATCACCATGTCCTTATCAAACCCAATCTCGTGGCCTGGGACGATAAATATCCCATGCCACTCTATGGGGTCTTCACCACCACCAGACTTGTCCATGACATGGTCTTCCTGCTCAAAGAGCGTGGTGTAGAGAAGATTACCATTGGCGAAGGACCGGCCCATGGCAAGCGGTTTGGTGCGGGAACAGAACGCATATACGAGGCCCTGGGCTATCACAAACTCACGGAACGGTATGGTGTGACGCTGATGGATCTCCTCCAGGAGCCCTTTGAGAATGTGGATTTCGGTGGATTCACCTTGCAAGTCTCTGAGCCCGCTCTGCAGGCAGACTTCCTGATCAATATGCCGGTTCTTAAAACGCACAATCAGGGCATCCTTTCCCTGGGGATGAAGAATCTCAAGGGCTGTCTCTCCATTAAATCGAGAAAATATTGCCACAGACCTGATAACTCCCTTGATCATTACCTTTCCCTTTTTGTGGAGAAGTTGAGGCCAGCATTTACCGTGCTTGACGGTATCTACGGTCTTGAAAAGGGTCCTTTTTATATGGGAAAGGCCGTGCGCATGAATGCCCTCGCAGCCTCGAAAGATCCTCTGGCCCTGGACGCCCTGGGTGCAGCCCTTGCGGGTCTTGATCCATCAGATGTACCGCACATCAAAGCGTATGCTGATCGACATTCCCGAGCACTCGACCTGGAACAATGGCGTCTCCGGGGGACACCCCTAGAGGCGTTAGTGCGTCCCCTCAAATGGGACAACCGATGGCATGAAGATAATACGGGCCCCAGGGCGTGGAAAAGGATGGGCATACAGGGGATTTCCATCCCCAAGTATGACAAAACCCTTTGCACAGGGTGCTCAGGACTTTACAGTCCCGTTCTGGTCATGTTGATGTCAGCCCACGAGGGTGTCCCGTTCAATGAAATCGAAATCCTGACCGGAAAAGCGATGAAGCCTTCGGGGAAAGCGAGAAGTACCGTTCTCCTGGGCAACTGCATGATCAAAGCCAACCGGAAAGACACAAACATCAGGGAGGCGGTTTTTGTGAAAGGATGCCCGCCCACCATGGATTCCATCCAGCAGGCCATGGAGAGATGTGGGATCCACCCCAACATGGATTATTACAAAATATACCGCCGCTCTCTCATGGAGCGCTATGAGGGGAAAGAGGAATTTGATGAGGGTTTCTTCTACATGAAGTAGAAGTGGCTAAAGTTGAAAGGATCTCGAAAGCGACTTTAGCAATCCGGTTCAGCCTTCCTTTCTGTACTTTTTTCTGATCACAAAGAAGATGATAACCAGGGCAAATAGGGCCAGGACCACGATATTGTATCTCGTCAAAATAGCCCTTATCCTTGCCTCAAAGACCTCCCAGTTGGTTCCCAGCGCATAACCCAGCAATATCCAAATCAGGTTCCACACCGCACAACTCAAGAGCGCCAGAAGGGCGACGCCCATGACCTTCAATCTGGCTAGACCGCCTGCCAAAGATATGACAGAGCGTATCCCGGGAAGAAAGCGATTGAAAGCAACAAGGAGGTAACCATGTTTTCGGTACCACTCTTCCGCTTTAACAATATCCTTCGCCTTGAAGAACCTGTAGTCTTTCTCCAGGAAAAAGCGACGTCCCATGTAGAGGCCTAGCCAAAACAATGTCATGAAGCCCAGCAGGCTCCCCAGGGTGGTGCAGATGTAGACGCCGAAAAAATCCAGTCGACCGATCCCCACCAAGAAGGCCCCAAAAGCCGTGATGGTGTCACCGGGAATGGGTGGGAATATGTTTTCCACATATGCGCTCAGACCCAGCAAGAGATAGATGAGGGCATCAGGAAGAGAATTGAGGTAATTCAGGAATGTTTCCGTATAGCTCATTATCGCTTAAGGTTCACCGTTCCCAGCTGATAGCAGGAGGAAATAACGCCTTTAGACGCTTAGTATCCGCTTTTCGCGCCTAATTATCAGGTGTTGGAAGAGAAAAAACAAGGAATCTTTTTACCTTGACCCGACTCGAGGCTTTTGTTAAACGAATTAACAACTTAAGTAAAACAGGACAGTCAGATCATGACAAAGAAAAAAGTCACCCGTAAACAGCTCCTAAAGGAACCGGATGAATTTCTTACTTTCTCAGGCAGGGCAGCCCTATTTATTAGAGAGCATTCCCGACAGTTCACTTATCTGGTTGGGGCCGTGGCTGCCGGCGCTTTCATCTACCTGGGCATTACTACCTTTATGGGTTATATCAACAAAAAGGGACAGACCGCCTACAACACGGCCTACTATATCCTTGCTGAGAACGCGGGTCCGGAAAAGGATTCCGAGGCCCTGAAAGAGTCTGCAGAGTTGTTTCAGAAGGTCATTGACAAGTATGGGATGTCAAAAGTAAGCCGCCTGGCCCTTCCCGAGCTGGCCTACCTGAGGATGGCCGAGAAGAAATATGATGAGGCTATTGGATTGTACCTGGAGTTCCTGGATAAAGTCCCTGATAATACGCCCTATCAGTCTCTGGCAAGATTGGCGTTGGCAGCCTGTTACGAAGCCAATGGAAAACTTGAAAGCGCCATTGAGAATCTGATCCGGGTCGTGGATGGGGCAAACGATTTTTTTAGAGAACAGGCCATGCTCAGCCTTGCCCGTGTTTACAGGCTCGATAACCAAAAAGATAAATCCAAAAAAACTCTTGAGGAATTTTTGGAGAAATACAAAAGTTCGCCCTTTGTGCCCATAGCCAAGGCCCATCTTGATGAGTATCATTCCTAATAACTGAAATATTGCTTTTACCGGGACCAAAAAGATGATTATCGCGGAGATATTGGCCAGAAATGCCAGGATGTTTGGGGAGGAAACTGCCCTCATTGAAAGAGAACCAGCCAAGGCCAGCAGGAGGGTGATCACGTGGAAGGAGTTTGATGACACGGCCAACGAAATAGCCAATGCCCTGATGGCAAAAGGGATAAAAAAGGGAGACAAGGTCATTCACCTTCTGATGAATTGCCTCGAATGGCTCCCCCTCTATTTCGGGATCCTGAGAACCGGGGCCTGGGCCGTGCCTTTGAACTTTCGCTTTCTCGCCCAGGACATCAGATACTGTGCAGATATTGCTGAAGCCAAAGCCATGATCTTTGGTGAGGAGTTTATTGATCGTATCGACACCATTAAAGATGATCTTGAGACCATCAAGGACTATGTCTTTGTGGGGCCCACGGATTCCAGGCCGGATTATGCAGAGCAGCTTGAAGCGTTCTTGGCGACCGGGTCAACCGATGATCCCCGGATTCCCGTAGAGCTCACTGACGAGGCCGCCCTCTATTTCACGTCCGGCACCACCGGCACACCCAAACCCATACTCCTCACCCACAGGAATCTGGAATTCGCCTGTGTGAACGAAAACCGCCATCATAACCAGACTTACAAAGACAACTTCCTCTGTATCCCCCCTCTCTATCACACGGGGGGGAAGATGCACTGGTTCGGAAATTTTATCGTGGGTGCAAAAGGCGTCATTCTAAAGGGGATTCGCCCTGAGTGGATTCTGGAGGCGATGTCGGAAGAACAGTGCACGATCGTCTTTTTGCTCGTACCCTGGGCCCAAGATATTCTGGTGGCCATCGAGACAGGTCAGGTCAAGCTTGAGGACTATGAATTGGATCAGTGGCGAATGATGCATATTGGTGCCCAGCCCGTGCCACCCAGCCTCATCAAGAACTGGAAAAAGGTCTTTCCTCATCACGATTATGATACAAACTACGGTTTAAGTGAATCCACGGGACCCGGGTGCGTCCATCTGGGGATGGAGAATCTTCATAAAATCGGCTCCATAGGCAAACCGGGCTTTGATTGGGAGTGCAGGATCGTGGATGATGCCCTGAAAGAAGTTCCGAAAGGAGAAACCGGGGAGCTCATGGTCAAGGGACCCGGTGTGATGAAGGAATATTACAAGAATCCGGAGGCCACAGAAAAGACGATCATTGACGGATGGCTCCTGACCGGAGATATGGCCCGCTATGATGAGGATGGGTTCATCTGGCTCGTGGACAGGAAAAAGGACGTGATAATCACCGGCGGGGAGAACATCTTCCCCGTGGAAATAGAAGATTTCCTCATGGAAAACGACAAGATCCAGGATGCGGCCGTCATTGGCATTCCGGATGAACGTCTAGGAGAGATAGGGACCGCCATTATCAAGCTGAAGCCGGGGCAAGAGATGAATGAGGAGGAAGTGCATCAATACTGTGAATCTCTTCCAAGGTACAAACGCCCGCGGAAGATCTACTTCGATGAGGTCCCGAGAAATCCTACCGGTAAGATTGAAAAACCCAAGTTAAGGAAGAAATTCGGTGGAGTCTCTGGTACGTTTAATGTGTGAAAATCGCTCCATAGAAAAAAACAGGTGTGACTCCACCTTGTCACGGAAAACCAGACACGCTTAGCTCATTTGGAGGAATGACATGCATAAATTACTTCAAGATTCTCTGGGAAATGAACTGCTCCTCTTGGGCAACGAGGCCATCGCCCGTGGGGCTTTGGAGGCGGGTGTGGCTTTCGCCACCTGCTATCCTGGAACGCCATCTTCGGAGATCCCGGAACAATTTTTTAATATTAGCCAGGAGAAAAAGGAGCTCTACTTCGAGTACTCTACAAATGAAAAGGTGGCTCTAGAGGTGGGGGCCAGCGCTGCGGTCTCCGGTCTCAGGACCATGGTCACCATGAAGCACGTGGGCTTGAATGTGGCGGCGGATCCCTTGATGACACTCGCCTATGAGGGTGTCAAGGGAGGAATGGTCATCGTCACTGCTGATGATCCTTCTCTGTTTTCTAGCCAGAACGAACAGGACAACCGTTACTACGCCCGTTTGTCTGCACTCCCCATGCTTGAGCCAACCAATACCCAGGAAATGAAGGACATGACTGTGGCTGCCTTTGATCTGTCTGAAACACTCGAACTACCCGTTCTCCTGAGAACCACCACAAGGCTCAACCATATCAGGGGCGCTGTAAAGTTGGGCGCATTAACGCCTATCAAATCAAAGGCCGTATTCGAAAAGAATCCATTTCACTGGGTGGCTGTGCCAGCCGTTGCCAGGATATTGCACAAAGAGCTGCTGGATAAATTTGATCAGGCTTTAGACACGTCTGAGAAGTCTCCCTATAATGAAATCCAGGGTGACGGAAAATGGGGTATTGTGGCCAACGGCGTGAGTACCAACTACGTGGGAGACGCTTTGTCCGACCTCAACATCACTGATAAGGTGAGTACCCTGAAGCTTGGGTTCTCCTGGCCCTTGCCCAAAAAGCTGTGTGTCAAATTCCTGAGCCAAGTGGAAAAGGTTTTGGTGGTGGAAGAACTGGAACCGATTATGGAGAACGACCTGAAGGCTATTGCACAGGAAAACGGCATGACGGTGCCCATAAAGGGGAAAGGCGTGGGGCAACTATCGCGTCTATTCGAATATGATCCCCGTTTGGTCAGAGAGGCCATTGCTGAATTTTTTCAAGTGGATTACAAGGGCGCCGCCACAGTGGACCTGTCCGATCTCCCGGAGCTTCCGGGAAGACCGCCCAACCTATGCGCCGGTTGTCCGCACAGGGCCACCTATTATGCAGTAAAGCAGGTTTATGGCACGGACACCATTCATCCTTCTGATATCGGTTGCTATACACTCGGACTCTTACCGCCCATTTCCATGGCAGATTTCCTCATCTGCATGGGATCATCCGTTAGTTCCTCTTGCGGATTTGCCCAGGCCACAAATCAAAAGGTGGTTTCTTTCATTGGCGACTCCACCTTCTTTCATTCAGGCATCACTGGACTGATCAATGCCGTGCACAACAACCACAAATTCACACTTGTGATTCTGGATAACGGCACTACGGCCATGACAGGCCACCAACCCCACCCGGGTGTGGATACCGAACCCCTGGGCGTTGAGCGGACCCGAGTCTCCATTGAAGGTGTGGTGCGTGGCTGCGGGGTAGAAGACGTCCATGTGGTCCAACCTTTTAAAGTGAAGAAGACCATCGAGGCTGTTAAAGCCTCCATGGCGTTTGACGGCATTTCAGTTCTCATATCGAGGGAATATTGCCCTCTTTTTGCGAGGGCTATTGGTGAGAGAAAGAGGACCAGGCCCTTCCATGTGAATCTCAACAAATGCAAGGACCACCGTCTATGCATCAATCAGCTCGCCTGCCCTGCCATGTACCTGGATGGGGATCAGGTGGCCATTGACAAGAAACTCTGCACGGGCTGTTCCGTATGCGCGCAGATCTGCCCGGAAAACGCCATTCTTCCCGTCAAGGCATAGAAAACGGGCGGGCGATGAGGAGGAACGGGCCGGAGAATTTGACGGGCCGGGTATAAAACCCGACCCTACTGTAGGGTGGCATTTCATATGCCACCGATGAGGGAGAAGGATATGGAAACAAAAAGGTGTGTGTTTGTTGGAGTGGGTGGACAGGGTAATCTCATGGCCTCCAGACTTCTGGGGGAGGCCGCGCTTTCCATGGGGATTCCGGCTGTGGTCAGCGAGATACATGGGATGGCCCAGAGGGGAGGCGTGGTAGAATCCGCTGTGCTGATGGGGAATGTCACCAGCCCTATTGTCTCAAATGGAGAAGCTGATGTGCTCGTGGGGTTTGAGCCCCTAGAGACCATGAGGACGCTTGGCAAGTGCAGCCATAAGACCCTTGTGATTACCAATACCCAACCCCTTCCTCCCTTTACTGTCACTGTGGGGCAGGGCACCTATCCCCCTGTTGATGAAGTGTTGGATCTGATTGAGAGAAAAGTGGAGCGGGTGATCGCCCTGAACGGAAATGAAATAGCAGAAGAGGCGGGCAACCCTCTCTCTTTGAATATGGTTATGTTGGGAGCCCTGATTGGTTCGGGGGAAACGGCCGTGACTGAAGCCACTATGAAAGAGGTCCTCTCCACTTCAACCAAGAAGGCATTTTTGGAATCCAACTTGAAGGCATTTGATCTGGGCATGGAAGTGGCAAGCAAGTATTGGAGTGCCTCTTCATCATGATGCGGTAACTCTGCCTTTCCTCACCTCCTTTTTTTTGCCCATCGGTCTGTTTTTGGATTGATAGGAACGGCTGTGGGCCCCATCCCCTAGATGGGAGACTGCAACTCAGGGGCACCTTCCCTTCGCTTCGCTTTCAGAGGGCGAATGACATAGTTCTGATCAAAACTTATGGCCATACCTTTTGCTTCAGATCTCAGAACCTTTCCCGAGACCTTGATGTAGGCCTGCTTGTGGTCATTTTTCAGATGTTTTAGCTTGTCCAGGGGAAGGATGAGGTCTATTTTGACTTCGGTCCCTTCGGGCAAAGGTTCTTTGGTATGGAAAAATGCCCCTCCAGAGCTTATGTTACTCGTCTTGAGATCATGTCCTTCTCTCTCCAATTCAGAACTAAGCACGTCAATTTT
>JASFIT010000095.1:0-12357 GCA_050122535.1 Desulfobacteraceae bacterium
CGAGAGAATACTCAGTGTCACTTCATCTTGGACAGCAAATATGTCTTTAAGATCTCTGTCGAAACGGTCGGCCCAAAGGTGGTGCCCTCCAGTCGCATCAATAAGCTGGGCCGTAATTCGTAATCGTCCATCCGACTTTTGTACACTCCCCTCGAGTACGTACTGTACCCCCAATTCCTCGCTCACTTGCCTGATTTTGACCGGCATTCCCTTGTAAGTGAAGACGGAGTTTCGGGCGATAACAAAAACCTCAGGAACCTTCGAAAGAGCCGTGATAATATTTTCGGTAATACCGTCAGCAAGGTATTCCTGCTTGGCGTCGCCACTCATGTTCACAAAAGGAAGCACGGCTATAGATGGCTTATCGGGCAGAGGAAATGCCATCCTCTCTTTTGAGGCAACTTCTATGGGAGGTGGTCGAAAATAGAAATTCCAGATCAACGCAGCAATGACCACCAGAACTAAAACGACACCCGCAGCTAGGATCGTCTTCCGTTGCCACACCGGCACAGCTTTTACCCCTTCAAGCTCCTCGGCCACCGTGACCCTTGGCTCCATCAAGACCCGATAAGCACCAACCGGCTTGGGTATGTTTTTAACCGGCTGCTCGCCCAAGTACTCATACCCTAAAGGTAGCTTGCTCTCTATGTGATCGAAAGCCGTTTTGGACACGCATATCCCCCCGGGATCCGCCAATGATTCCAGCCTCGCCGCAATGTTCACGCCGTCACCATAAATACGCTCACCTTCCTCGATCACATCCCCCAGGTTCACTCCAATGCGAAACTCCATCCTGCGGTTCTCCGGTAACTCTGCGTTGCGGGCCTGAAACTCTTTCTGCACAGCCACAGCGCACTGCACGGCATCGACCACACTGGTGAATTCGGCAAGCAGGTTATCCCCAGGAGAATCTATCACCCGGCCCCTATGCTGCACGATCAGTGTGGACATGACTTCCTTGTAAGTCTCAAGGGTTTTTACGGTGGCGGTCTCATCTTCTGCCATGAGGCGGCTGTAACCGGCCACATCTGCGCTTAGGATAGCCGTAAGCTTGCGTCTAAACCCTTCCTCGGTCATGAGAAAACCTCCCCAAACACAAAAGCCTCCAAGAGGGTATAGGAACCCCCGGAGGCTTCATACTCAACGCCTTCTGGTAACAACTTTTCATGATTAGCTCCAGAAGGTTCAGGTTATGTTGTTAGTTATTTTGGTGTCAACTATACTTGTGTTTCAAAGGATAGCGTTTTTTGGGAAAAATGTCCATATATCGTATATACTTGAAATGGCTGGAGATAGTAGACTTCTGCTGTTTTTGCAGACTTTTGTAAGCCCGAAATTTGCCAGTAGTGGTCATTTAGTAGGGAAGCGTTAGATCGGTGAGTAAGGACTTTGGCAAGTAGTCCTGAGTTCTTGCGTCCAATAACCCACCCCAATATATTGTGTTTTATTTCTTAAAGAAAGGGGGACTTGACAATCCCCCATTTTTTGGAGATAGATTGGGGCGTACAATTGTGCTGCACTTCTTTAGCCTTCAACCTCTTCAGTTGGGGAAAGGCATATGAGAACAAGTTTAGAATGAAGCCCTCTTCAGGATGTTTAGATGCTCTGGTGAGGGCTTTTGTCATTGCTGGGGGTAAAAAAGATGAAATGCCCAAAATGTAAGTTTGATAATCGGGTGGGTGTGAAGTTCTGCGAAGGATGCGGGACGAAAATGGAGTTAGTGTGTCCCAACTGCGGAACTCAGATTCCTTTAGACAGACAATTCTGCGGGGAATGCGGCGAGAAGTTAGATAAGGCAAAAGAGGAAAAGAAAGCATTCCCAGAGGCCGAAGGAGAGCGCAAACATGTGACGGTCCTTTTCTCCGATCTCTCCGGATACACTGCAATGTCAGAAAAACTAGATCCAGAAGAGCTAAAGGAGATCATGAGCCGCATCTTCGGAGAGATTGCTCAGGTTGTAACAAAATATGAAGGGTTCATAGAAAAGTTTGTTGGTGATGCAGCGATGGCCCTTTTCGGCGTACCAAAGGCCCATGAGGATGACCCGATAAGAGCCATCAAGGTTGCAAGGGAAATACATGAACTGGTGGATGCCTTCAGCCCTGAAGTAGAAAAAAAGATTGGACAAGGAATTGCAATACACAGTGGCATCAATTCTGGCCTCGTAGTAACGGGTGAAGTTGACATTGAGAAAGGCACTCATGGTGTGGCAGGAGACACTGTGAATATCGCGTCTCGGCTGTGTAGTCTAGGCAAAGCCGGCGAAATTCTTGTTGGTCCGGATACGTATCGGCAAGCAGAAGGGCATTTTGCTTTCGAAGCCTTGAAACCAACCGCGGTCAAAGGCAAGGCAGAACCGATCCAGGTTCACAAGGTTTTGTCTGCAAAAGAGAGACCCGTTACAGTACATCGTCTTTCTGGCTTAAGAGCTGATCTCATTGGCAGAAAGGCAGAAATCGCCGAACTGGTTGAAGCCGTTAAGAACCTCAGTGGGGGAGAAGGCAGGATATTTTCAATCTGTGGCGGTGCAGGCACAGGAAAGAGCAGACTCGTTGAGGAGTTTAAGGACACGTTGAATCTGGAAGAGGTTCAATGGGTAGAAGGACATGCTTATGCGTATTCCCAGAACATACCCTATTTCCCGTTGATCGATCTTCTGAACAGGATACTTCAAATCGAAGAGGATGATCCTCCTGAAAGAGTGAGAGAGAAAGTCGAATATGGGGTAGAGAATCTTCTAGGGAAAAAGGATGATGTTATTCCCTATGTGGGTAGCCTTTATTCACTGCATTACCCCGAGCTCGAAGATATGAGACCCGAGTTCTGGAGATCCCGTCTTCAAGAAACAGCACTGACTATCATTTCAGCTCTGGCCAAGAGGGCTCCCACGGTTTTTTTTCTGGAAGATCTTCACTGGGCGGATCCATCCTTTGTGGAACTCCTTCGTAACGCCTTACTACATACCCGAGAACCCGCCATCGTTCTCTGTGTTTACAGGCCTGTCTTCAGTCTTTTCACAAGTCATCAGTTAAGTGGCATCAGTAAGATCTACCAGGAGATTGGACTTCAAGATCTTTCTCCTTCAGAGGCACGGGATATGTTGGAATCTCTGTTGAAGACCGAAAACATTCCAACTGATTTGAAGCGAGTTGTTCAGCAGAAAGCAGAAGGAAATCCCTTCTACTTAGAAGAGCTGGTTAATTCGCTGATCGAATCCGAGACATTGATTCGAGACAACGGTAATTGGAAAATAACGAAACCGATCAATGAATCAGAAATATCCTCCACAATCCATGGTCTCATTTCCGGGAGGCTCGATCGATTGGAAAAGGAGACTAAACGCATCCTTCAAGAGGCCTCGGTGATCGGGAGGGCCTTTCTTTACGACATTCTCAAAAAGATATCAGAGCCGGAAGATCGCATTGATCGGGGTCTAAGTACGCTGGAGCGCCTCGACCTCATTAGAACCAGATCCCTTCAGCCTGATTTGGAGTATATGTTCAAGCACCCCCTTACCCAGGAAGTGGTCTATAACGGTCTTCTCAAAAAAGACCGCGAGGCGATCCATGAACAAGTTGCAATTGTAATGGAGCAGCTCTTCAAGGAGAGACTGCCGGAATTCTATGAGACCCTGGCCTTCCACTTTCGTCAGGGCCAGTCCCTTGTCAAGGCAGTGTACTACCTGGTCAAGTCCGGCGAGAAGAGTCTAGAAAGATTTGCTGTTGAAGAATCACATCTCTATTTTCAGGAGGCCTTTGATCTTCTGGCAAACAAGTCCGATCGGTCCAAGGAGGAAGAGGGGATCCTCATCGATTTATTGAACAAGTGGAGTTTGGTCTTCTACTATCTTGGGGCCTTTGCGGAACAGATTGATCTTCTTACCGCTCATGAGGATCTTGCAGCATCTTTAGAAGATCGGTCAAAGACCGGGATGTTTTATGCCTGGCTTGGATGGGCGCTGTTTTTCAGGGTGAGATTAAAAGAATCTCGTCAATACCTTAACAAAGCTTTAGTCATGGGTGAAGAGATAGGAGACCAGGAGGTGGTAGGCTACGCGTGCACTTGGCTTTCCTGGACATGCGTACTTTTAGGCCGTATGGACGAAGCGATAGCCCATGGAGAAAGGGCTCAAGAGATATGCAAGGTCCGTGAGTCGGATCAATACATGTACTTCAAGTCTCTTGGCGCGCTGGCATTTGCTAATTCTTATAAAGGGGATAGGAAAAAGACTCTTGAAGTGGCAAGGACTCTTTCGGAGTATGGCGAGAAACACTCCAATCCACGGGCCATGGTCATGGCTTACTGGATGATGGAGCTTAGTCATATGCTAAATGGCGATTTCCAATCGGCTGTTGAATGGATTCGGAAGGCTGTGCAGCTTTCAGTAGACCCGTTCTATACGCTTTTAGCGAAGTGGAATCTGGGGGCGAGCTATTTATTCAGCGGTCAGTTCCAGCAGGCAGAAGGTCCGTTAAGAGAATTTGTAACCTATAGCCAGGAGATGGGTTGCGAAATAATGGAGGGGGGAGCCCTGACGTTCCTGGGACTTATTTCAATGGCGAAAGGACAGATGGGTCATGGGCTAAAGATGATAGAAGAGGCCGTAGAGAGGTATAAGGAAGCTGGGAGCCTGCCAATGTATGCAGAAGCAGAGCTCGCCCTGGGTAATTCTTACCTGCAAATGGTCGAACGGGCGGCGCCCATGAGTCTTTCCACAATGGCCAAAAACATAGGCTTTCTTGCGAAAAACGTCCCATTTGCCAGCAAAAAGGCAGAAGAGCATTTTAACAAGGTCATAAAAGTTGCAGACGAGATGGGAGCCAAGGGCATTCTGGGTCAGGCCTATTTAGGTCTCGGGCGCCTGCACCAGGCAACAAAGAAAAGGCAGCAGGCCTCAGATTGCATCTCTCGAGCCGTGCAGCTGTTTGAGGAATGCGGGACGGAGGGACCCCTAAAAAAGGCAAAAGAGGCCCTTGCATCTTTAGAATAGATGCGCGCTCCTTAGCGCCTTTATTCCATATCTTGTGTTTTCAGAAATTGTCCTAAGACTAACGCTTAGTGCTTTTTCTACACTTCTGAAAGCCCAAAATTTGCAGGTATCGCAGTTATAATCTGCAACCGTCCAGCTAGATTGGCGAGTAAGGTCTTTTTAGACGGAGTTGAAGACGACAACATCTCGTAGTTTCTCTTTCATTGACAGAAAAGCTCATTTTTACTAAGTTCCCTCCTTACCAAAGCTAGCCTTGTCCCCATGTCTACACATCGGCTTTTCTCTAACTGCCTTGGGAGGCATCAACGCATGAAGTGCCCGAAATGCCAAGTTGATAATAGAGAAAGTGCCAAGTTCTGTAAGAAATGTGGCACTAAATTGGAAATGGTGTGCCCATCTTGTGGAAACCCTTATGAGCAAGACAGCATCTTCTGTGATGAATGCGGACATAACTTAACCCTTCCCTCTGAGCCTCCTCCAAGAGAACTATCTTATGATGAGAAATTAGACAAAATTCAACGTTACCTTCCCAAAGGCCTCACTGAGAAAATTCTGGCCCAACGAGAAAGGATCGAAGGTGAGCGCAAACAAGTCACAGTCATGTTCTGCGATATGGAAGGATTTACTGCCCTCACTGAGAAACTCGGTCCTGAGGAAGCTTACGGCATCATGGACCAGATTTATGAGATCCTTATTCATAAGGTCCATGACTATGAGGGCACGGTCAACGAGATGACCGGTGATGGGATCATGGCTCTTTTTGGAGCCCCCATTGCATTGGAGGATGCCCCTCAGAGAGCGATCCGTTCAGCCCTGTCCATACACAGAGAGATGGTCAAGTTCAGCGACAAAATGAAGAAAGAAAAACAAGGCATGCCACCCCTCAAAATGCGGGCAGGCATTCACACGGGTCCTGTGGTTGTTGGCACTCTCGGTAATGACCTTAGAGTAGAGTTTAAGGCTGTAGGGGACACCGTGAACCTAGCGTCCAGGATGGAAGGGTTGGCAGACCCAGGGACTACTTTTATCAGTGAAGACGCCTTTAAACTCACCGAGGGATTTTTTCGGTTTGAGGCCCTGGGGGAAAAGAAGATTAAGGGCAAGGAAGAGACGGTCAGAGTCTACCGTGTAATCGCTCCCAGCACCAGAAGGACCAGATTTGATGTCAGCGCTGAGCGGGGTCTGACTCCCTTTGTTGGAAGGGAGCGCGAGATTGAGCTTCTGTTGGATGGTTTTGAGCGGTGTAAGGGAGGAAGGGGGCAGGCATTCTCTATCGTATCTGAGGCGGGGGTCGGAAAATCCAGGCTCTTATATGAGTTCAGAAAGGCAGTTGCCAATGAAAATGTGACCTTTTTGGAGGGCAGGTGCCTTTCTTACAGCCGGGGGGTCTCCTACCACCCGATCATAGATGTCCTGAAACAGAACTTCGATATTAGAGAGGGTTACGGAGATCCTGAAATCAGGGAGAGGGTCACAAAGGGCCTTAAAGCATTGGGAACCGATGAAGCCTCAACCCTTCCCTATCTTCTGGAGCTATTATCGGTCAGAGATATGGGTTCAGATCAGATCCCGTTGAGCCCTGAGGCGAGGAAAAAGCGCGTCCTCGAGGCGTTGAAGCGAATTGTGCTGAATGGTTCGGAGATTCGGCCGCTGATCATGGCCTATGAGGACCTTCACTGGATTGACAAGAGCTCCGAGGAGGCCTTGAAGGATCAATTAGATTCTATTTCGGGTGCCCGGGTCTTCTTGATATTCACCTACAGGCCAGAATTTGTTCACACCTGGGGCGGAAAGTCATATCACAGCCAGCTGAATTTGAACCGGCTTTCCAATCGGGAGACCCTCATTATGGTATCGCATCTCTTGGGCACAGAGGAGTTTGATAAGGATATAGAACAATTGGTCCTAGAGAAGACAGAAGGGGTGCCTTTCTTTATTGAGGAGCTTATGAGCTCCCTGAGAAATCAAGGGATCATAGAGAAAAGAAATAACAAATATCATCTAGCAAAAGATATCCGAGAAGTGATTATTCCTTCTACAATCCAGGACGTGATCATGGCACGCATGGATTCCCTTCCTGAGGGAGCGAAGGGCTTGCTTCAGACAGGCTCAGTGGCTGGGAGGGAGTTCAGCCACGATTTAATCAAGAAGGTAACGGAGCTCTTGGAAGAGGAATTGCTTTCCCACCTTTCGGTTTTAAGGGACTCGGAGCTTCTCTATGAAAGGGGAATCTATCCCCAATCGAACTATGTCTTCAAGCACGCGCTCACTCAAGAGGTAGCCTATGATAGCTTGCTTCAGAAGAGGAGACGGGAAATTCACCACAAGATAGGAAAGGCCCTAGAACAGGTTTATTCTGACAGACCGGAGGAGCTGTGCGAGATGCTGGCCTACCATTCCATGCAAGGAGAGGATTGGGAACCTGCATACACATACAGTCGAGAGGCGGGGCTGAAGGCTTATTCCCACTCTGCTTATGAACAAGCCCAAAGGTATTTTGAAGATGCCCTTAAGGCGCTCAAAAAGCTAACTCGCGAAAAGGCTCGGATTGAGAAAGAAATTGACCTTCGCTTCAACATGCGATCTCCCCTTATTTCGCTGGGACGACATGATGAATGGGGGGAATGGATACGTGGCGCTGAATCGTTGGCCCGAGAAATCGATGATGATTCACGCCTGTCCAATGCCCTTAACTATCTTTCGAGTTTACACTGGATCCATGGCCAGAATCGGAAAGCGATTGAACTGGCGGAAGAAGCTCTGAATCTTGCCAAGAGGGCTGGGCATTTTTCCTACCAAATCGCAACCATGTTGCACCTGGGAATCTATTTCTTCAACATTGGCGATTACCCCAAACAAATAGAAATCCACCAAAAGGTTCGAAAACGGCTGATTGGAGAGTCTGCATTTAAACAGCATGGTATGGCAAGTTTTCCAGGTGCTTTTTCACGTGGTATGCTTGTGCTTGGCATGGCCGAGCTTGGGAACTTTGATGAAATTGAGGAGATTGGCCATGAAGCGCTCGAAATAGCCGAGCAAGTCCAAAACGCTCTCAGTTTGATCTTTGTCTATAATTCCCTTGGTATGGCCTATTTGCGCCTTGGGAAGGTGGAACATGCCCTGCCGCTCTTAGAGAAGGGCCACGAGCTGTGTCGCTTTTCCGAGGCGCAGAGCATGTACTCGTGCATTGCGGGAAGTCTCGGCTATGCTCACCTCCTTGGTAACGAACCGAACCGTGCATTGACTGTACTGGAGGAGGGTACAAAAGCCGAGAATCTCCAAGCCAGTTTCTGGCCCACCCATTCAGTAACTGTGTTGGCAGACGCCTATCGTGCTGCAGGAGAAATTTCATTGGCGACTGAGACTGCGTCTAACGCTCTGAAACTTGCAGATGAGCGGGAAGAGCGTGGATTTGAGGCCTGGGCTATGCTTGTTACGGCTGGGATTAATGCTGAGGCGGGCCGACTAGAAGAAGCAAAGCAGTGGTATGGGCGGGCATTACAGCAAGCCTCTAGTCTTTCAATGCGCCCGCTCGTTGCCCATTGTCATAAGGGTCTAGGGAATCTCTACCTCAAAACAAAAAGCAGCGAGGAGGCACGTCCCGAACTCGCCGCCGCTGTAGAACTATACCGTTCTATGGATATGAGCTTCTGGCTACCAGAGGCGGAGTCTACCCTTGCCGAAATTACCAGGTGAGCAAAGCCGTAGATACCTGAACGATTACGAGATCACTCAATCTTCTCTTTATGTAATATTGGATAAGAAAATTAACCCATAACAACAACTTCGACGCCCGATTTTTACCTGAGATACCGATGAACTACCCCTCCATCACCAATGTCGTCGGAAAGTTATTCATTGTCACCGGGAGCTCAATGCTCCTGCCCTTGATCTGTTCCATCTATTACAAAGAGAATGATCTGGTACCCATATTCATCTCAGCAGTAATCATCATCCTAATAGGGTTGCCCCTCTGGTGGATTTTTCGAAAAAATCACGATCTGGACATAAAAGACGGTTTCTTCTTGGCGGTCTTCGGTTGGATCCTGGTCTCTGCCGTATCCGCCCTGCCTTTTATGATTCATGGATCGATTCCTTCCTTCACCGACGCTTTCTTTGAAATGATGTCCGGTTACACCACCAGTGGGGCGACCATACTCACGGACATAGAAGTGGTTCCCCACGGATTGCTGTTTTGGCGGAGCGAAACCCATCTGCTCGGTGGCATGGGCTTTTTGACCCTGGTCGTCATATTTCTGCCCCATGGCATGGGGGGTCTTCGCATATTCCGGGCAGAGTCGAGCCCCGGCCAGGTGATTACCAAAGAAAGATTCAAACCCCGTAACAGGGACACCATGATCTGGCTCTGGGGGATCTATCTAGCACTGAATCTTCTGGAGACCCTTCTGTTATCTCTCGGAGGAATGACCCTCTTTGATTCCTTGTGTCATGCCTTCGGAACCGTGTCCACATCCGGCTATTCCCCTAAGAACGCCAGCATAGGGAACTATAACAATGCCTATTTCGACTGGGTGATCATTATTTTTATGTTCTTGGGCGGGATGACCTTCATGCTCTTTTATCATATGATGAAAGGGAACTGGGGAGTTTTGAAAATCAATACCGAATTTCGCTGGTACGTGGGATTTTTGCTCTTCTTTTGCGGCATCGCCACGTGGATTTTGTGGAAAGAGAATATCTATAATAGCTTCGCGGATAGTGCTCGATACGCCACATTCCAGGTCATGTCTCTTCTGACCACAACCGGATTCACCACCGCAGACTATGAAAAATGGCCACAGTCCGCGCAGATGTTTCTCTATGCCGTATGCTTTATTGGTGCCTGCGCCGGGTCTACCACGAGCGGTATCAAAGTCGTTCACTATGTGGTGATATGGAAATATATGGTCTCGGCAATAAAAAGAATATTTTTTCAACCCATGGCTGTTTCATCCATTCAGCTTAACCAGCGTCCTATCGATCCCCTGATCATTGATCTGTCCATCTGTTATTTCATTGTCAATATATTTCTTGTCCTGGGAGGCGGCTGTTTCATGGTGTTGGTGGATGACTTGGATTATGTCACCGCGATGAGTTCAGTCATCGCCACGCTTATGAATATCGGTCCGGGATTCGGCACCATCGGACCCTCTGAAAACTATGCACACATTTCGGCGATAGGAAAGTGGTTCTTGTCATGGAATATGCTGGTCGGCAGGCTGGAAATGTTTTCAGCTCTCGTCATATTCTATCCGTCCTTTTGGAAGAGATAATTACGAAATTCAGCGGTTGAAGACGTTCGGCTATTCTAAGAATAGTTTCTGAACATCTTTTAAGTGGAGTGAAGTGCAGAAAACGATGACCGGTTCGTTATCCTGGATGTGGGTGTCGCCCACAGCGATTTGCCATTCGCTGTCGCGAAAAACCCCTCCGATGAGAATCTTGCCGCGAAATTCGGGATCTAATTTGGAGAGCGGTTTTCTTGTAATCGGGGAGTTTGGAGCGGCAATAATCTCAACCACTTCTGCATCGAAACCGTGCAGATGGGCCACGGAAAGAAGTTCTCCTCTGCGAATAAATTTTATGATCTCGTTCCCAGCCAGAATCTTTTTATTTAAGGTGATGTCCGACCCCATGGTGGCGGCCAGCACTAAGTAATCCTCTTTGTCCACGAGAGCAATGGATTTGCTCTGCTTGCCCTCTGATTGGTCATTATGCGTCGTCATCAGATGTTTCGCCAGAAGGCAACTCATAATATTGGTTTCATTATCGCCCGTGGCGGTAATGAACGTGTCCATGTCCAGCAGACCTGCCCGTACCAGGACATTTGCATTCGACCCGTCCCCGTGCAAGATCTCCGCGTGCTTTAAGGTGAATGACAACTCCTTGGCGCATTCCTCATCCTTTTCAATGAGTTTAACCTCAATGCTTTTTTCTAATAACTCGGCAACACGGCGCCCCACCAGTCCGCCCCCCAGTACCATTACCCGGTGACGGCGCTGCTGTTCGACACCCGCCAGCTCCATCAACCGTGGCAAATCTTTACTGCTGGCCATGATGAACACCTGATCCTGAGGAAATATCTCCTGTTCTCCCCCGGGGATGATGGTGGTTATTCCCCGGGCAACCGCGGCGACGCGGAAGGGAAAGTCATGATAGATCCTTGAAATGTCCTTTAATTTTTTAAAGGCCAGAGGAGAGGTTTCATGAATACGGGTAGCCATGACCTGTATCTCTCCTTCGGCGATATCGATGATATCGTTGCCTGCCCTAAGTTTTATCAGTCTTACAATCTCCTGGGCGGCCAACTCCTCGGGGTGGATTATCAAATCAATTTTTAAATCCTTTGCATTGAGAATAGAATCTTTATCCCCAAATTCCAGTGAACGAACCCGCGCGATCTTGCGCTGAATTCCAAATCGATCGGCAATGATCGAAGCCATCATGTTCACGGCGTCATTATTGGTGACGGCAATGAGATAATCCATCTTCTCTGCATCGGCGTCTCGCCAGCATTGGATACTCATGGCATTGCCCTGAATCAGACGGGCATCCATTTCCCCGTCAGCAAGGCGAACAAGTTTGCCCTCAGACTCTATGACCGTGATCTCGTAGCCTTCGTGTACGAGGCGTTTTGCCAGGTAATATCCGACGCCGCCGAGTCCCAAAATCAAAATATTTTCAGAAAGTGTCGATTTCTTCCTAAACATGGTTAAGAAACCTGTCAGAGTACCTCGAGTTGCTAGAAAGTGCTCAACCTGACATGCCGGTTTTCGGATGAGCGCTCCCAATTTGATCAACTCTTTTGGACATGACCCAAATTTATTACTGGAAGCGGGTCTTGTTGTCAACTTACTATGATAACCTTATCACCTCAAAATATCATCGATTTTCTGCACTCCTCGGTTTAAAAGAGTTTGACCTGAGTTTCTATGATTCAGTAATGTTACAAGTGCCTAATGTATTACTAAGGTTAGACATCTGTTTTCAATGATACCTGCATTACATTCCGAGCAAATGGACGTCCACCAGAACTGACAGCACTTCTTTTTAAAGGATCTAGGGGGAGAGCAAAAATGAAGAAAGGTCCTAGACCTGGTTCCGTAGAGGTGTCTCTCTCAGAGCCTATTTGGGATGGAGCACGTCTTCGCGTCGTCCACGTTAGGGATGATTTTCACAGACGTCCGGAACAGGATCTACTTTTTTTGGGTCCCGGGCCCGGGTTCGGATCAGGAGGACATCCCACAACCCGCATGTGCCTGAGCGTTCTGGAACGATTGATGGAAAAGTACATCCCTATGAAGGTACTTGATGCTGGGACTGGATCCGGAATTCTCGCCATCGCAGCAGCACGGCTGGGCGCCAAG